>CAYMCP010000037.1:0-34896 GCA_964388965.1 uncultured Thiotrichaceae bacterium
GTTCTATATAGTCAATTCTGTCTCAATAGATATTATGTTAATGCAAAAGAAATGGCTTGATAAATATCACAAACTTCTTTCTATGAAATCTAATACGCGATTTCTTAAATCTTCGCTATATCCTGTTCGCATCTGATTTTTATTCCTAGCATTATTTTTACCCTAGTACACCTTATTTTACGGAATTGACTATAGCTGTTTTTCTCGTGATTTCGTCTGGGCTACGTCTAAAAATCATGCAATAACGAACAATCTACTTTTTTAAAATCGACTCGTCTATCAACAGCATCTCGCGCGTCATCCGTACCAGAGCCAATGATGTTGTCTAAATAACCACGTCCAATTGCTTTAGAACGTTGATAAATATCAGAAAAATAAGGAGCAAGTAATTTTTGTACTTTCTGTGCCCGATGCAGTGATAAATCACGATTATATTGCTCTGCGCCTGTGCGGCTGGTATGCCCCAAGATATAAATACAATAATCCGTATTGTCAAAAAAATTACCAATTTGGCGTACCCACATCACGTATTGTTTGCGAATATTAGAATTCTGCACGAATTCAACACTATTGACCTGAAATAAAAACTTAGTACTTAAATTATTTTCTTTCACGCCCAATTCAAACATTTTTCTAAACGCAATTTCTGCTTTGTCTGGATGTTGTAATTTTCGATAAGTCTGATACAAACCCGCGTAAGTACGCATACTCTGTCCCTCTGGCAAGCGAGAAGCTTGTAAAAATAAATCCAATGCTTTGCCAAAATCACGTTCTGAATATGCTGTTGTAGCTTCGATAACAATTGCGTTTGCTTCTAGCGCATTATAATAACGCGGGTCAATTTTAGTACCAATTGGACTTTTAGCAATATTAATCAAACTGTTTAGCAACCTATCTTTTAAATACATAGGACTATCTTCGTAAATTGTCACAGGGGCATGTTTTAAATTATCTTCCAATAACCAAACACGAGCATTAGCAATCACTTGATTTTGTGTGGGGTCTAATACTGAAGCATAAATACGATAGCGTTTTTGGGTGTTGCTATATAATTCATAATCTAAAGCACCGACCATAATATATTGAATATTCTCCATTTCTGTAGGAGATAAACGCTGTACTGTAAATTTGGGGAAATGATTTTCAACATGCTTAATGAGTAATGTTTCAATATCCAAACTGGTTTGCACGACATCGCCACTACTCACGTCAACAAATGGATCAAAAGCAATTTTCGCACTACCAAAACGATGGTGTGCTTTTACTTGCTGCAATAAATTATCGGTCAGATTTTTTACCGCATCTTTAAAATTCAAAGCCTGGTCGCTCATTCTCGCAGGTTGACTGACACACGCTGTCATGATTAGTAAGATAGGAATATAAAAAAAAATTTTCATAATCAACTCCTTATTGGCAATGAGCACGCTGATAAGCTTGCTCTTCATGAGTGAGTGGCTCAACACCAATAGATAACTTAGTTAATAACTCCTCGCAGTCACAATGTGGGCACGTAGATTGGAGCTTAGTTGTGACTTGTTTTTCAGGTGGCGCGGGTTTTGGCTTGTCAGATTTTTGTTGTGCCTTTTCGCGTTTTTGTTGTGCCTTTAACTTATCTAGGCGCGTTTGTAGTTCTTTGATCGCGGGTAGTTGAGGATTTACTTCTGCTAAACGTGATAAATATAATTGCGCACTTTCCCAACGTTGACGCTTGAGTGCGTTTTCGACAAATGCTTGATATTTTGCTTCAATCGCTTCCAATCCTTTTTTAGCTTCCATATTACTCGCATCAAGCTCTAAAACTTGACGATAACAATCTAAAGCTGTGCCTTGTTTGCCTACAGTATAACGTCTTGCGGCAAAATGTTGTTGACAAATTTGTAATAAACTTACTGCGTTAGCTTCAAATGGCTGTGCAGGTTGCGTTAAAGCAAATGTACCTTGTTGCCGTTGCAAGATTTGTTTATCTTCGCCGATTGCGGTAATAAAATAAGTGTAAACACCTTGTTGCCAATTACTGGTAGAAAATGTATTGCTCATGACTGGCATAATTTCATCTTCGCGCCAAGTAGTTTGTTTCATATCGGGTTCAACTTCAAATAATAAACTTTTAGTTGGTGTTTGATGGTAGTTTTCTAAACTATAGCTAATATTATCGCCAACTTGATAATTTTGTTCTATCCCAACTAAGCGACCTACGAATGATGGATTATTTTCAGCAAGTGGTTTAGGTGCTTGTAATGTAAATTTACCTGTAATAAGTTTTGTATTTTCAATGTGATCAAGAACAGTTAATTGATATTCATATTCACCTGCTTGCCAGTGCTCGGTGGAAAAGCTAGATTGTTGCTCGCTACTTGTTTGATTTGTATGCCAAATTTGACTAACTCGATCCGAATTGACTTTGAAAGTGATTTTTTTTAACGCTTCGTTATCGGATATTTTGAGTTGATAATCGACCTTATCACCAATTACATAACTGGATTTGATACCAGAAAGTTGCGCCTCTGGTGGAATACTATCCACTTCAATTAACCAAAACTTACCCGTTCGATCAAATTGATTTCCTACATCATCAATAACAGTGAAAATATAGTGATAATAACGGTTTGCCTCCCAAGATTTGGTTGAAAATGAAGCTTGAAAAGCAATTTGCTGCGTATTTACATCCCAACTTTGTTCAATAGGCGTATCGAGTACAGTGAAAATGGCTTTTTGTAAAGTACGATTGTCTACAGCTTGCAGCGTATAAGTCACTTCTGAACCTACATTATAATTGCTTTCAATACCGATAATTTGACTACTGGGTTGGACAATATCACGCTTATCTAAATAAAATTGCCCGCTTAAACCATAATTTTTATTATTTTGTGTAATAACAGTAATTTTATAAGTATATTGAGTCGGCAACCACGCCACAGTGGATAAACTGATTTTGCGTTCGCCACGAGTTGCGTTAGTGTGCCATATTTTATGTACATTCGCTTTAGGAATCTCAAACCGTACTTGTTTTACCACGTCACCGTCAGACCAAATCAAACTAAAATTAATTGGCTCGCCTTCGGTATAAGTTGGAGCGATACCTGTAATTAAAATATTAGGTTGAGTATCAAACCAAGAGGTATTAAACCAGCCTATGGCAAGTAGTAGCAAACCAAACGTAGCAAAAATGAGTATTCGGTAGTTAGGACGCGGTTGCTCTACTATTACAAGGGGATAATTCTGTTCTGTCATAATAAGTAGTAAAATTTGTTTTGTGATTTATTGTATTTTAACATCAAGTTTTTGTTTTTCATTGTAGATTTTTGTTGTGATGGAATATGCAGATCGCGTATGTAGTGTATGAATAAAAGTAGACAAAATAAGAAAGGGTGGAAAATTCTTTATAAAACAAATAGTTAAATGCGCATTGACTGTGCAATTGGTAACAGGTCGGATGCTTTTTTGGTGTACGAATAAAATCAATGAGTTATAAAATATATTTACCTCCTACAATTCCATTTGCAAGTTAGATGTGAGTACGAGGTATTTTGTACTGGAAAATCACGCCTGACGTAACTATTTACGACTATATAAAATTTGTGTAATTTGTTCGGAAACCAATCCGATTAAAAATATTAAAATTGCGGTGATAAATAACAATGCACCCATATTCGTAAATCGACCGTGCGTTAAAAACGTATAGCTGTAGTAACCCAAGCCCAAAGTAAAAAAACTCATGCTTAATGGAATGAATAATTTTAATGGAGAGTATAATGTGCCAATTTTGAAAATAATCAATAAAAAACGTAGTCCATCACGCAGCGGTCGAATATGACTTTTACCAATCCGTTTTGGCGCGATAATCGGTATATAGCTTACACTATAGCCTGCACGGAAAAATGCCATTGTAATCGTACTCGGATAAGAAAACTGATTAGGTAACAAGTATAAAAATTCTTTAAATTTGCTCGCAGTCACCGCACGAAAACCAGAAGTTAAATCTTCAATTTGGTGTCCAACCATCCAACTGGATAATTTATTATAAAGTCCATTCGCCAGCGAACGCCAAATACTTGCTTGTGATTTAGCCTCTCTCGCACCTACTACCATATCATAACCCTGCTGCATTTCAGTCATTAAACGCGCAATATCTTGTGGTTGGTGCTGACCGTCCGCATCCATGAATATTAAAATTTCGCCCAAAGCTTGCCGTGCGCCGGCTTTAATTGCAGCACCATTGCCCATGCTGTAAGGATGATTAATCACGGTTATACCGATTTGTTCTGCAATCTGCGTTGAATTATCTGTAGAACCATCATTTACTAAAATAATTTCTGCATCAGGTTGATTTTTCTTAATTTCTGGCAATAGCGTATGTAAGCTTTGTGCTTCATTGCGACAGGGAATAATGATGCTGAGCGTTGGCATATTAAAAGTTATTCTGTGATTGGTTAAGCAATTCAATACGCATTTCCCAATAGGCTAATTGTTTATGGTAAGCGTATTCACGAAATGGATTAAAATATTGATAAGTAGCATTTAAATACATACTTGCTAATTTAGCATCTTGAGCAGCAACCGCCCACTTAATTCGTAAAAAATATAATTCTGGGCTATGGCGTTTACTGTGCTCAAGTGCTTGCGTGGCAGAATCGATTGCAGCCAGATAATCACCTAATTGTGCCTTAAAATAAGCATATATGCGATAAAGTGTGCCTAAATGCACTTTTTTTGCTCGTTGTAATAAGGCTTGGAATAGCGTATCTAATTGTTGTGCAGACAAAGCGCGACAAGTTGACCATTTTTCCAATAACTCAACTAAACTGGATAATGTGCCAGTATTAACGGTTTGATTTTGCAAATTGGGTAAAATTTCCTGCTCAATGCTAGGGGCGATAACTTCATCTGGGTAATGACAGGCGAGTAATAACAGCATAATGTAAGGGTCTGTATCTTCAGGAAAATTTCGTAGCATTTGATGATAGTATTGTTGCGCAATGTCTGCTCTATTCAATTGGACTGCAATGCTTGCAGCTTGAGATTGAGCATAGCGCGAAAATGGTTTTTGTGCTGCCCAAATACCAGCTTGTTCGACGGGATTTGCCCATAAATTAATTTGTGTCCAAGTCAAGCTTACGCCTATGATTAACCACAGTGTAGTCAAACTGATTAGTAAAAATTGGTAACGTTGTTGTGTATTTTGTAAAAATAGCCATAAACCATATACAACTGCAAAAATAATTCCGATACTAGACAAATAGTTACGATGTTCAAAATATAGCACTAAGCCAATAAAACTAGATTCTAAAATATGTCCAGCAAAAAACCATAAAATCCCAAAACTAATAAATGGATAGGCTTTACGTTTCCAAACTGCAAACCCAAATAAAATCAGTAATAAAACTGCACTAAGTAAGGTTGAAATGGGTGTAAATAGATCGCGTGAAATAATAAAATCATCATGAAATAATCCGTAATCTGAAGGATATAACCAAAGGATTTTAGCAAGATATTCTACCAAGATACGCCCTTGTGTTAGTAAGCGTTCTATCACGGTGAAGTCACGGATTGCATAACTATCTAGGATAACTGCTGGATTGCTGCTGTAATATAAAATTATTAAAATCAATGGGCTATAGAATAGCGCACGAAATAAATTTTTCCATACTCCTCTCTTAACCCAAGTCCAAATTATAGTTTCAATTAAAATTAGGATTGCAGCAAATAAACCAGTGTATAGTAGGAGCGTATTTTGTGGTAATTGGAGTATCGTTTTTAATACGCCACTAAAATATAAAAATAGTAATAATAGCGGTAAATAAGCAAAAAATCCTAGCCACCATGACCAGTATCGTGGTTTAGTATAATCTGCTAAAATTGTCCATTCTAATACTAATACGAATAATGCGAGTAAAATACCATTTTCTTTACTTAATGAGGCAAGTAAGATACCGAATCCAATCCCGCTTGAAATCAGTAAAAATCCCCGTATTGGTTTAGCATGGGCTATGGCTTCACGCCCTAATAAATAGACAATTAAGCCTAGTAGACTGAATAAGGTTGATAATTCCGTCATACGCTGGATAACATAGAGGACTGTTGAAACTTGTAACGGTGTAAGTAGCCAAATACTAGCGGTTGTTAGTGCGAAAAATAAACCGTGTGGTTGGGAAATTTTCACTAAACGGGTTAATAAATAAATAAATAAATATATTAAACTGCCGTTTATAAGATGCAAAATAACATTAACTGCTTTTAAAGCTCGGATATTATCTGGATAAGCTTCGTGTTGTACCGCGAAAGAAAGGAGCGAAATAGGACGACCCAAAGGACCTGCAACTGCTTCGGATAGAAATTGCCCAACCGTTGACCAATAATCAGTTGTGTCAATTAGAGATAAAAAGCCAAGATTTTGCTCATCATCAAAAATAAAAACACCATTCAAACCCTGCCAGTACAAGCTAGCAGTCAGTGTGAGTACAAGAACGAAAATAGCGAAAATAGTGGAATGGTAGCGGGAAGTCATGAGTTACATCAAGTGTCGAGAGTGGTGTGATTATAACGGACTCAATATAGACAAGCAATTGCTAAGATTGTGACTTTAAAAATCAATGAGCTAACCCCATTGTTGACCAGATAAATAATATAAGGGATGTGATATGGCATTAACATTAACTGAAAAAGCGGCGCAACATGTACAAAAATCATTAGCTAGTCGTGGTCAAGGTATTGGAGTGCGCATTGGTGTGAAAACATCGGGTTGTTCTGGCATGGCTTACACGCTGGAATTTGTAGACGAAGTTGCGGAGGAAGATCAAGTATTTGAATCTAATGGGATAAAATTGATTACTGACCCTAAGAGTTTGTTGTATCTTGATGGTACAGAGTTGGATTTTGTCCGCGAAGGCTTAAATGAGGGTTTTCAGTTTAATAATCCTAATGTTAAAGATTCGTGTGGATGTGGTGAGAGTTTCACTGTTTAAAATTTATTTTAATGTATTTATGCTTATTGATATTGCGTAAAATTGGATACATAGGCGTATAAAGTCATTTTGTGGAACGCATTTCTCACATGAGGCGGGGTTCAAGCTGTGGGATTTGATATGTTGGAGCAACACAATTCCAAAATAGCCGCAAGATTTTGATTTACATGAGAATCCCGTTAGTTGAGCAAAATACTTGTTTGACATTTATCTTAAAAGAAAATACAATGCCTGATTAGTGCGCCCGTAGCTCAGTTGGATAGAGCGTTGGCCTCCGGAGCCAAAGGTCGGACGTTCGAATCGTCTCGGGCGCGCCAGTCATTTTTTTCGTAAACTTGGAAAATACGTTCACTTTTTGTATCAAGTACTTGTCCGGGTTGTAAAGCAATACGCAAATTATTACGTTGTTTCAATACGACAAAAACAGTATCCTGTTGTTCACCTAATTCAATGTAATAACTTTTCTTCTTAAAATCCAATTTATTGCTACCATTAACCCATATTGTTGTATCCCCATTATTTTTTCGAGATAATCCATTAAAAATAATGTATTTTGGTGGTTCTGGTAATTCAAAACTATCGACTGCTTGCTTAGTAGGTGCAGGTTTTAAACGTTCCTGCTCTAAGATGTGACGTTGTTCTGGTGTTGTGAAAAGCCGTTGAACAGTCTCGGCGTGAGCTTTGTGAATAGTGGTAAATAGTATTAAAATTAGCATTAAACGTATCATACCAATTGCCACAAAATTTCATTGCCTGCACGTAGTGGAATAATCTTATCTTCAGCAAATTCAAATACATCTGGCATAATCCAACTTGTTTTACGTAAGGTAATAGTTTGTGTATTGTGTGGTAATTTGTAAAAATTGGCACCGTTTATACTGGCGAAAGCTTCTAATTTATCTAATTTATTTTCAATTTCAAACACTTCCGCATACAATTCAATAGCAGCGGGAGCAGTATATATGCCTGCACAACCGCAAGTTGTTTCCTTAGTATGACGCGGGTGAGGTGCGCTGTCCGTTCCTAAGAAAAATTTAGCGTGACCGCTTGTAGCGGCTTTAACTAAGGCTTCTCGATGAATTTCACGTTTTAATATTGGCAGACAATAATGGTGCGGATTAATGCCACCTTGAAACATTGCATTACGATTCATTAATAAATGATGTGCTGTGATCGTCGCAGCCAAATAATGTGACATTTCTGTAACGTATTCAACCGCTTCTTGTGTGGTAATATGTTCCATCACAACGCGCAATTCTGGAAAATCGTTTAAAATAGGATCAAGCACATATTCAATAAAATAACGCTCACGATCAAAAATATCGACACTACTTGCCGTTACTTCTCCGTGGATTAGTAGCGGAATGTCAAGTTGTTGCATTTTTTCCAATACTGACCATACGTTACGCAAATCTGTCACACCCGCAGCGGAGTTAGTCGTTGCGCCAGCAGGGTAATATTTGACTGCATAGACGTGTTTACTTTCTTTGAGTTTTTGGATTTCTTCAACTGTCGTATTATCAGTTAAATATAGCGTCATCAAAGGGTTAAATTGTGTATTGTCTGGTAAAATGCTTAAAATGCGCAACCGATATTGTTCTGCTTGTTCTATTGTCGTAATCGGTGGTTTAAGATTTGGCATGACAATCGCCCGCGCAAAACAACGCGCCGTTGCAGGTACGACATTGCGTAACACCGCGCCATCTCGGACGTGCAAATGCCAATCATCTGGTTGGATAATAGTTAAAGTCTGATTCACACAACTCACTTTTTTTTCCGAAAAGCCTAGGAACGAGATTGTACTTTTTCACGTTCTATTTTTTGTCTGCTAAATTGCTTCTTCATTCGTTTCACCGGTGCGAATCCGAATCACTTTCTCCACCGGCGTAACGAAAATTTTCCCGTCACCGATTTTACCAGTTCTCGCAGCACCAATAATCGCATCTATACAACTGTCGATTTTATCAGATGCTACGATGATTTCTAATTTAATTTTAGGTAAGAAATCAACCACATATTCAGCACCACGATATAACTCAGTATGCCCTTTTTGTCGCCCAAATCCTTTTACTTCGGTAACGGTTAAGCCTGTCACACCTATTTCAGATAGGGATTCACGCACATCGTCCAAACGAAAAGGTTTAATGATTGCTTCGATTTTTTTCATTGTATATTTCTCCTTGTTTATTGAATGGTATTTTTTAAGTAAAGTAGCCAAGAACCAAAATATCAATAACTTGTAAAATTAACAAAGCAATCAAAGGGCTAATATCTACCGTACCATTAATTAATGGAATATTGCGTTGTAGAGGTTCTAGTAGAGGTGCATTAAAGCGAGTGAGAAAATATTGTACATTGTAGGGAATAGATGCCTGTGCTAATAAAATCATCCAGTTTAAAATCACTTGGATTAAAATTGTCCAAAAGAAAATACTAATGCACAGGGAAACCAATTTAGCAATTGCTAGTATCAATAGTTGTGATATAGTCATGCTTTGCCCTATTAACGCTACAATAATGGATAATTCTATAGATTTAAGTGCTAGCATAACAAATAAAGCGGCAAAATCAATTCCGCGCCAGCCGGGTATAAAATTATAAATAGGTAGCAGTACAGGATCAGTTGCTTTTATTAAAAATTGCAACATAGGCTCACCACGAAAATTAATCCCTATCCAACGGATTAAAAATCGTAGCATTAACAGCAAAATATAAAAGCCGAATAAGGTGCTGATTATGAGTTTTAAGGCAAGGGCTATAGGCATTATTTCTCTCCAAACTGCTGGGCAATTTCTATTGAACGTCGTTGAGCAGCTTGTAATGCTTCATCAAATAACGCTTGCATTCCGCCTTCATTCAATACATTAAGTGCTTGTTCAGTTGTACCGCCTTTCGACATGACTCTAGTGCGTAGTGACGTTGCATCTTCATTGCTTTCTAATGCCATTTTAGCCGCGCCAAATGCAGTTTGTAAGGTCAATAAACGCGCTGTTTCTTGTGATAAACCTAAATTAATACCCGCTTTTTCCAGCACTTCCATCAATAAGAAAAAGTAAGCAGGACCGCTACCAGACAATGCCGTTACAGCATTCATCTCTGTCTCATCATCCAACCATAAGGTCAAACCCACAGCGCGCAAAATACTTTCCGCTAAATCTTTTTGATCGTTGCTAACGTATTCACCAGCAAACAAAGCCGCCGCACCACTTTTTACCAAAGAAGGTGTATTTGGCATCACTCTTACAATTGATAATGATTTGTTGCCGCCTAGCCAACGCGCAATATCTTTGATTTGAATACCTGCCGCAATGCTGATAAATAATGGCAAATGCTCGTCGGATAGTGCTGTTGCTAAAGATTTTGCAATGTCGGGTAATATTTGCGGTTTGACCGCTAAAATCACGACATCAGCACCGTCCAAAACAGCGAAATTATCATTTACACATTCCACTGGAAATTGACTAGCTAATGGTTCGTCATCAGGGTCTGCCACACGAATATGCTCGGCAGGGACATTCGCCTGTAGCAAACCGCTAATAATGCTGGTTGCCATATTACCACCGCCAATAAAACTCATTTTACTCTTTTGCATAAATCACATCTCCCTAGTGCTTATTACCACCTGCCGCAGCAACAAGTTTAGTTTCAAGCCGTTCAATGGCTTTACGTTCGCGTTCCAATGCCCCCTCAGCCTTAATCATACGATTGCGTACAGTGGCTGCATCTTCACGGGCAATTTCTAAATCTTTTTCTAAATTACTGATCATTTCTTTGTATGCCCACTCTTGAGATTCTGCGCGAGCTGTTACTGTCGTGAATTTCTTTTCAGTTTCGCTGCGGGCTTTTTTCTCAGATTCTACGTCTTCACGTAATAATTGTTTGTCCTGTTTTAATAATTTAATTTCATCATTAAGCTTTTTAATTGTTTCACGCAATTCTTGGGTTTGAGCTTCGGCAACTGCAACTTTGGTTTGCTCCGTTTTTAATTGTTTCCACACCTCTTGAGATTCTTGTACTGTGGTTTTAAGCGTTTTTTCCAAACGTTCACGATTGCGTTGACTTACCAACAACTCATCGGAAACTTGTTTTAATTGCTTCTGATCTTGCTCAAGCTGATAAGTTACTTCATGCAGTTTTTTATTCAGCTCATCATTATTGGCACGAATTCGCCCGATTTCTTGAATATGCTTTTTAAGCTCATGATCTTGTTGAATTCCCTGCTCTTCTAATTGCAATATCCGATCTTCAGTTTTTTTCAATGCACCTTGACAACGTTCTGAATTTGAATGCAATGTACTGTTTTCACGCTCCACCACAGCCATTTTTTCTTTAAGCTTGGTATTGAGCAATTCAACATCTTCCTTTTGCCTCATTGCTTGCAAACGTTGCTCAGTTAATTCAACTTCTTTTTGTTGATAACGTTGTTTTTCCCTAAACAATTCTTGCTGGGCTAAATTGTGTGCAGTATGCCAGACAACCTGTAACGCTTCTTGATGTATCCTGACAATTTCTTCAGGTACTTCTTTGGGCGCATCTTCCAAAATCGAGAGCTTTTTATTTTGAATCATTCAAATTACCCTAGTAGTGGATAAGAGAAAGCAGCCGGAAAGGGTATGATAAAATTTCTAATAAAATTACCCATCAGGCTAGTCGGTTCATCTCTGTAATTTATCCTATCCAAATTCAAATTCACAGTTTAAACTAAATTCACTTTTAACAGATAGAAAATAACAATCGTAGATAGAAAATAAATCTCTATCTTTTAGTAAGCTAGCGTCTATCTTTTCATCAACTGTTCTCTATTATAATGAGCATTATGCTATGAATAAACTCTTACATCTCATTTGGCTGATTTTTTTATTGTTACAAGTTCAGACGGTATGGGCAACACCTGAGTCATTACAGGCTTGGAAAGATTGGGTTTTACACGACAATTCAGATCGTGATTGTCCAGTTATTTACAATAATGAAGATCGGGTTTGTCATTGGGCATCCACGCTTGATTTACAAATTAAAGGCAATGTAGCGACTTGGCAACAGGAATGGCATGTTTATGGTGAAGATTGGATTCCACTGGTTGGCAGTCGCAAAAATTTTCCACAAAATGTGACATTACAATTAGTTAATCAATCAGATTCGCCTAAATTTCCGCTTATCGTTTCTGAGCATGAGTATGTCCCTTCTGCATTTCTACCGGCTGGTCATTATCTATTAGGCGGTGAATTTCATTGGCAACGTCGCCCTGAATATTTGCAAGTACCTAGTATAACCGGTCTGGTAACACTCACAATCGAGGATGAAATCATAACACATCCGATTTTAGACCAAGCAGGACGTTTATGGTTAAGACAAAATGGTGCAGTCAACGAAGAGCAAACTAAAGATAATCGTTTGGATATTCGCGTCTATCGGCATGTGGTGGATGACATTCCATTGCAAATTGAAACGCGCATTGAATTAGATGTTTCTGGTAAGCATCGAGAAGAAATTTTAGCACCAGCATTACTAGACGATCAGATACCAATGAAATTAGACAGCCCATTACCAGCACGCTTAGAAGCTAATGGACAATTGAAAGTACAAGTACGTCCCGGATCGTGGGTTATTTTATTAACTTCGCGTTATCCTGATTTAGTTAATCAAATTCGTTTGCCGCAACCGCAGTTATGGGCAGATGAGGAAGTATGGGTTTTTGAAGGTAAAAATCATTTACGTTGGGTCGAAGTGCAAAATGTAGATACGATTGATCCAAGACAAACCGCTTTACCTTCAGCATGGCAACAATTTCCTGCTTATCGCATGTTACCTGATGATGTGATGCACTTGGTGGAAAAACGGCGCGGTGACCCAGAACCTGCCCCAGATCAATTACGTTTACATCGTCAATTTTGGCTAGACTTCGACGGTGTTGGTTACACGGTACAAGATAAGATAAATGGTATCATGACACGAGGTTGGCGTTTAGAAATGGCAGAGCCTGCACAATTAGGTCGCGCTAGTGTGAATGGAGAAAATCAATTTATTACTCGTTTACAAGATTCAAGTCATCCGGGTGTCGAGGTACGACGTGGTAATATTGATTTAATTGCTGACAGTCGTTTAAGTCATACAAGTCATGTTTTACCATCAGTAGGTTGGTTGCATGATTTTCAACAAGTCAACGCCGTATTGCACTTGCCACCGGGCTGGCGATTACTCAGTGCGCATGGCATGGATAGCATTCACACCACTTGGATTAATCAATGGACATTATTGGATATTTTTATTGTCTTAATTATTGCGATTGCTGTCGCTAAGTTATGGCGATGGTATTGGGGAGCTTTGATGTTAGTCACGTTAATATTAATTTACCATGAGCCAGACTCACCCCGCTATGTATGGTTAAATCTTTTAGCCGCAGTCGCCTTATTACGTGTTTTGCCAGCAATGACAATTTGGGCGAAATTAGCAACTTGGTATCGCAATTTGACTGTATTAGCGTTAATTTTGATTACTGTTCCATTCATGGCGCAGCAGGTTAAACAAAGTATTTTCCCACAATTAGAAAATGATTGGCGACTTGGTAGTGATTACGCGCAAACAGTTGCCGCTAAACCCGCGTTACGAGAAGTACAACAACCACAAATACAAATGGATGGAGCACTGGAAATGCAAGATGAAGCGGAAGAATTATCAAACCGCAACATACGTCCACGCGCCAAATCAGACTATGAGCTTTATAGTCGTAAAGAGGTAAAAAAATTAGTGCAAATTGATCCTAATGCGCAAGTACAAACGGGACCTGGTTTACCTAGTTGGCAATGGCAAACAATTGAAATGGGTTGGAATGGTCCAGTACAACAACAGCAACATATTCAATTATGGTTAATTTCACCGCAAATCAATCGCATATTAGGTTTTGTACAAGTGCTATTACTATCTACTCTGATTGGATTTTTCATGATGTCATTATGGAAACGTTATAAAAATTATGATGAGCAATTGTCTTTTAAATTAAAAAGTTTGGCGTGGTTGGCTGTTGGAGCGTGGTTGGTAATGTTACCAATATCGCAACCATTACAGGCAGCAGCAGAATATCCACCACAATATTTACTCGATGAGTTGAAAGATAGATTGTTAGAACCTCCTAAATGCTTACCAAATTGCGCCACCAGTCCACGTATGTCATTGATATTAAAAGATGATAAACTTAGTTTACGTTTAGAAGTACACACCTATACCGCTACGGCGATTCCATTACCCGGTACTGCTAATCAATGGTTAGCACAACAAGTATTTGTCAACGGTGAGCCTGCGGAGGCTTTAATGCGTGACAGACAAGGTCAATTATGGGTGAAGCTAGATAAAGGCATTCATCAAATTCAACTGCTTGGACTTGTACCTAGTCGTAATACAGTGCAATTGCCCTTACCATTAAAACCATATCAAATTGAAGCACAAGCTACAGGTTGGTTAATAGAAGGTTTGCATGAAAATGGTTTAGCGGATAATCAATTGCAATTCACCCGCGAACAGGATGAAAATACTCAAACTAAAACGTTAGAAATGGGTAGTTTACCGCCATTTGTGCGTATTGAGCGCACTTTGTCATTAGGTTTAGATTGGCAAATTGAAACGGTTGTAACGCGCTTAACGCCTACAGGCTCTGCTGTTGTATTAGAAATCCCATTATTGCAAGGTGAATCTGTCACCAGTGAGCAAATTCGGGTGCAAGACGGTAAAGCTTTGATTAATTTATCTCCGCATGAACGCAGCATTAGTTGGGTATCGGTGTTTGACAAATTGTCAGTTTTAGAATTAGTCGCACCGGACAATTTATTCAGTAGCGAAGTGTGGAAATTAGATGCGAGTGCAATTTGGCATGTAGAAATTGAGGGGATTCCAGCGATTCATCATCAGGATAAACAGGGCAATTGGCTACCCGAATGGCGACCTTGGGCAGGTGAAAAGGTTATATTAAATATTAGTCGTCCACTTGGTGTCACAGGTCAAGTGATGACGATTGATCGTAGTCACTTGTTAGTGAGACCGGCACAGCGTTCCACTGAAACAACGTTGACTGTAAATCTGCGCAGTAGTCGCGGTACGCAACATGATTTCACTTTGCCAGAAGGTGCAGAGTTACAAAGCGTGAAAATCAATAATGTGTCACAACCGATTCGCCAAGAAGGTCTACAAATAACGTTACCAATTAAGCCCGGTGTACAAAATATTGAATTAGTATTCAGACAATCCATTGGTATGAGTACGATATTCACGACACCAACGGTAAATTTAGGCATGGAAAACGTGAACATGGATATTGAATTATTAATGCCATACAATCGTTGGACTTTATGGACTGATACCAGTTTGATGGGTCCTGCGGTGCTTATTTGGGGTTTATTTATCGTTGTCGTATTACTAGCAATCGGCTTACATTTCGTCAAATTGACCCCACTCAATTTTATCCACTGGTTACTACTTGGTATTGTTTTAATTCAAATTCCAATTCAAGCGGCTGTACTCGTTGTTATTTGGTTTATGGTGTTAGGTTGGCGTAAAAATGTGAATATTACTAGCACATTACAATTTAATATCATGCAAATAGCAATTGTTATTTTAACCATAGTGGCATTATTCACCCTATTAGCAGCAATCCATCAAGGTTTATTAGGGCAACCTAACATGTATATCATGGGCAATGATTCTAGCACTTACATATTACGTTGGTATCACGACCGTATTGGCGAACAATTACCGCAAGTTTGGACATTTTCCCTATCGCTGTGGGTATATCGAATTGCCATGTTGTTATGGGCATTGTGGCTATCATTTGCCTTACTGCGTTGGCTACGTTGGGGGTGGGCGTGCTTTACGACTAATGGTTTATGGAAAAATTTTGTATGGCCTTGGCAAAGAACAAAAGCGGTCGTGACTAAGAATTAATCATTTATCTTGACAATGCTCGTTTTCTACATAGTGCATCTAATTAGATAACGACGCTGTGATGGTCACAAGGAAAAATCTCATTCTATGCACTGCGTAGAATGAGCCACTGATGCACCAACGTCATGCAATTAGACTAATTGACTCACGTTACGCACTAGGAAGTAAATTGTGGTAAATTTTCTGCGTGAAAAATGAAATATTAAAAATCTACATTGACTATCTCATTAGTTCCTTTGGCACCCGTCACGAGTCAAAATGAGAATTGCTGGACAAAAGCCCTCTGATTTGTTACCACTATGACCATTGCCAAGGGCGTTCTGTCAAAGGTATCAACTTCATTTCACTTTAATCGTCTCAAAATGTTCGATTTCAAAAAATATTTTAGTGCGATTGCCCTAAATTAATGACCGTTGTCGCTTGCATGATTTTAATTTCAACTCGACGATTTTTCTGGCGACCGACAGCCGTATCATTAAGAGCAACGGGTTCATTTTCTCCATGTGCGCTAATGGTTAATCTCGCGGGATTAATTCCCTGCTCAATCAAAGCATCACGTACCGCAATTGCACGATTTTCAGATAAACGCTGATTATATGGCATCGAATCTTGATTATCCGTGTAGCCTTCTATCAAAATATTCTCATCGCTTCCTCGAACACGATTAGCAAAATCAGTGATTAAGCTGTATGCCAGAGGGGACAAGCGAAATTCATTAGATGGAAATAAAATTGTTTCACTCACCCATGGCATCGTTGAAGCGGATTGAATTGAAAAAGTCCGAATAGGTGTTGATTGCTCTAACAATCTTGGTGCGATAATCGGCGGCTCTTGACTACCGGGTATACTGCTTGTCGTGATAACTGCATTTTCAGATGCAATTTTAGGAAAACTACACGCTTGAAGCGATGCTAAACAACAAATTACAATTAAATATCTCATTGTGAATCCTTTTTTTTTGCATATTCACATAGTAATGTATTAATTCATCTCAATCAAAATATCATGCCAAAATTATCCCAATATTACCGCTCTTAACTTTAGAATAAAGGCTTAAAAATGCAGTCAAATTCAAGTTAAAACATATTCTAATCAAGCGTTTTTTCCTCGTATTCGCACAAATCCTCCACCACACAACATGCACACTTCGGTTTACGCGCCACACACACATAACGTCCGTGCAAAATAAGCCAATGATGCGCATATTGCGTATACCGTTTAGGTACATTTTTCATAAGCTGATCTTCGACTTGACGCACTGTTTTCCCCTTTGCCAAACTGGTTCGATTTGATAAACGAAAAATATGCGTATCCACTGCTATAGTTGGCTGTCCAAATGCGGTATTTAAAATCACATTTGCAGTTTTACGTCCCACACCGGGCAAAGCTTCTAACGCCTTACGATCATTTGGCACTTCGCCTGCGTGCTGCGCTGATAAAATTCGACACGTTTTAATTATATTTGCGGCTTTACTGTTGTATAAGCCAATCGTTTTAATATATTGTTTCAAACCTTCCAGACCTAAATCTAAAATTTTCTGTGGCGTATTAGCAATTGGATATAATAATGCGGTTGCCTTATTAACACTTTTGTCCGTTGCTTGCGCCGACAATATTACAGAAATTAACAGTTCAAAATTTGAAGTATAATTCAACTCAGTGCTTGGTTGCGGATTTTCAGCTTGAAGACGGGCAAAAAACTGTTCACGTTTAGCTTTATTCATAATTTGACAAATCGAGGCACTGTAACAAAATTTCTATTTGGCTGTAAGTTTACTAACTATTCACCAAGAATTGTTAATTTTTTAATTGTTCATTGATTACTACTGAGAAATAAAAATGCAAAAAATAGAGCTTCCTAAACGTGGTCGTCGTATTCACTTCATTGGAATTGGTGGTGCTGGTATGGGCGGTATTGCAGAAGTTATGCACAGTATCGGTTATGCGGTATCGGGATCGGATTTACAACAAGGTGCAATGACCCAACGACTCGCAAATTTAGGGATTAAAGTTCAAATTGGGCACAACGCAGGAAATGTACACGGTTGTGATGTCGTTGTCGTTTCCACTGCGGTTAAGGAAAATAACCCTGAAATTCAAGAAGCGAGAAAATTACATATTCCAGTCATTCCGCGCGCTGAAATGTTAGGCGAATTAATGCGTTTTCGACAAGGTGTCGCCATTGCGGGAACGCACGGCAAAACCACAACCACAAGTTTAATCGCCAGTATTTTAGCTGAAGGCAATTTAGACCCAACGTTTGTTATTGGGGGACAATTAAACAGCTTAGGCACACATGCGGGTTTAGGAACAGGTCGCTATTTGGTTGCCGAGGCGGACGAAAGTGATGCGTCATTTTTATATCTAAAACCGATTATGGCAATTGTCACCAATATTGATGCCGATCACATGGAAACTTATCAACATGATTTTTCTAAACTTGTACACACATTTGAAAGTTTCTTATACCAATTACCATTTTACGGTTTAGCAATTTTATGTATTGATGACCCGATAATCCGAAAACAAATTTTACCCGTGATCACCAAACCGATTTTAACTTACGGCTTTTCCGAAGAGGCTGATATTCGTGCGATTGATATTAGTCAAAAACAAGGACAAACCCAATTTAAAGTATTACGCGGACAATTTCATAGTTTAGATGTCAGTTTGAATTTACCCGGACGACATAATGTTCTTAATGCTCTAGCAGCAATCGCAGTTGCTCAAGAAGTTGGCGTAAGCGAGCAAGTAATTTGTAATGCTTTGCAATCTTTTAGTGGTATTGGGCGACGTTTTCAAATGCAAAATTTAACGTTACCACAAGGTGAAATTTTATTAATTGACGATTATGGACACCATCCACGCGAAATGGAAGCTGTATTTAGTGCAATCCGCGAAGGTTGGCCTAAACGGCGTTTAATCGTTGTTTTTCAACCGCATCGCTATAGCCGTACTCGTGATTTATTTGATGATTTTGTTGAAGTGCTCTGCCAAGTAGATATATTACTATTACTAGATGTTTATTCAGCCGGCGAGGCACCAATAGCGGGCGCGGATGGTAAGACATTAGCAGAAGCAATTAATGCGCATAAACAAACTATTTTTATTGAACAACATCATCAATTGTTAGAAAAGTTATTACCACAATTACAAGATAATGATATTGTGTTGACTTTAGGTGCGGGTAATATCAGCGCGATTTCTATCTACCTACTAAACACCTTACGCGGTATGCAGCGAAATTCGTGACATGATATTATCTAAGTCTGCTGCTTAGGAAATAAAAATTTGTAGGAATGCGCAACTTATTTGCCTCTTCCTACTTTAATTTTTTCCTTGCAAAATTTATCTATCATTTTATCTAAGAAAAAATCCATGTCTCATTGCTATCATTGTGGTCTACCTGTACCAGAGGGCGCACACTACCCCGTTAAAATTCAAGGTCAACAACGTTCCATGTGTTGCGCAGGATGCCAAGCCGTTGCCCAATCCATTATGGACGCAGGTTTAGAAGATTTTTATCAACATCGCACTGAAAATGCACCAACAGGACGTGAGCTTATTCCTGAAGTCCTTAAAGAAACTCAATTATACGATAATCCAGAAATTCAAAAACGCTTTGTGCGTTGCGAAGCGGACAACGTTAAAGAAGCTGCTTTAATCTTAGAAGGTATTACTTGCGCGGCGTGTGTTTGGCTGAATGAAAAACATATCAAAGCATTAGACGGTGTGATTGATGTACAAGTCAATTATTCCAATCATCGCGCACGAGTACGTTGGGATGATAGTAAAATTCAATTAAGTCAAATCCTACAAGCTGTCACCCAAATTGGTTACATAGCCCATCCCTACGATCCAAATCGTCAACAAGAAGTCATTGATCGTGAACGTAAAATGCAATTGCGCCGCATCGGTTTGGCAGGTGTATTGGGTATGCAAGTCATGATGTTTTCAATCGCGCTGTACGCGGGAGAATGGTGGGGAATTGAGCAACAATTTCGCTATTTGTTTTACTGGGTTAATTTAGCCTTAACCTTACCTGTTTTACTATATTCCGCCGAGCCATTTTTTCGCAGTGCATGGCGCGACATCACACATAAACAAGCTGGTATGGATGTACCGGTTTCACTCGGCATTAGTTTAGCGTTTATTGGTAGTGTTTGGACAACTTTTAATGCACAAAGCACAGGACATGTTTATTACGATTCAATCGTGATGTTCGTATTTTTCTTACTCACTGGACGTTATTTTGAACTACTCGCTAGACAGCGCAGTGCGCAAGTAGCTGAAACACTGGTACGTGTCATGCCGACAATGGCAACACGTTTAAATGAAACAAAATCGGGTGAATTGACACAAGAATTAGTATTAGTCGCCGAATTAAACGTTAATGATAAAATTTTAGTCAAAGCAGGTGAGAGCATTCCAGCCGACGGTATCGTATTAGCGGGACAATCCAGCGTAGACGAATCATTACTGACAGGTGAAAGTTACCCGTTAATGAAAACTGTTGAACAAGAAGTCATCGGCGGCACAATAAATATTGAAAGTCCGCTACAAATCAAAGTAACAAAACTGGGTACAGACACGATTTTATCGCATATTTTACGTTTACTAGAGCGTGCCCAATCAGAAAAGCCAGCAATTACACGTTTAGCAGATCAAGTAGCAAGTTATTTTGTATTAGCAGTATTAATTTTAGCGGTATTGGTTGCGAGCTACTGGTGGATGCAAAATCCTCATACTGATACATGGTTTGTCACCACGCTTGCCGTTTTAGTCGTTACTTGCCCTTGCGCGCTATCATTGGCGACACCTACCGCAATTACTGCTGCAACTGGCACTTTAACCCGTTCAGGACTACTAGTCACACGCGGTCACGCACTGGAAACATTAGCCAAAGCCAATCATTTTGTATTTGATAAAACCGGTACGCTGACACAAGGACGTTTACAAGTTTTAGAAATCCATTGTTTAGCGCACTGGTCGGAACAAACCTGTTTAGCTTATGCCGTCGCGTTAGAACAACATTCAGAACATCCGGTTGCAACGGCTTTGTTACAGACTTTTAATCAATCTGAAATGATTAGTTTAAAAATTCATGCAACCGATGTAATTAATCAAATCGGCGCAGGTTTATCGGGCAAAATTGGCAAAGAAGCGTTTTACATTGGTACGCTAGATTTTATTTATTCCAAAACAAATTTAGCTTTAAATTCAAATGTTAAATATGATTTATTACAAAAATGTCATAGTTTAGTATTATTAGCTGATAAACAGCATATTTATGCAGCTTTTATATTAGGCGATACTTTACGCGAAGGAGCTAAAGAGTTAATACAAACCTTATTACAGCAAGGTAAACAAGTGAGCTTACTGAGTGGTGATCACCGTGCTGTAGTAGAAAATGTGGCGCGACAAGTAGGCATTGAGCAAATTGGTTATGACTTAACTCCTGAAAATAAATTACAACGAGTTAGGCATTTACAAAGTTCTGGTGCAATCGTTGCGATGATTGGTGACGGGGTAAATGATGCACCGGTATTAGCTCAAGCAGCCGTTTCGATTGCAATGGGTAGTGGAACGCAAGTAGCACGTGCCAGTGCAGACATGATTTTATTAACTGAGCAGTTGCCTAATTTATTGATTGGTGTTGAAACTGCACGTAAAACTTTAATAATTATTCGACAAAATATGTTATGGGCAATTGGTTATAATCTATTGGTATTACCTGCTGCGGCGATGGGTTACATTGCACCTTGGATGGCAGCAATAGGGATGTCACTTAGCTCATTATTAGTTGTATCAAATGCGTTGCGTTTGATCGCAAAACGTTAGAGTAATAATGAACTATTTTGATAAAAATTACTCGTTTTTCACTATTAATTAATAACTTTCATGCCAGAATTACCAGAAGTTGAAATTACTAAACGCGGCATTATCCGCAATTTAGAATCTAAAACTGTCACTCAAGTCATTATTAGAGATACGCGCTTACGTTGGGCTGTGCCGACACATTTAACGAAAACGCTATTAAAAAAAACTATCAGCGATATTCAACGTCGTGGGAAATATCTCATTTTTACATTTCCTCATGGTCATCTAATTTGTCATTTAGGCATGTCTGGTAGTATGCGTGTTTTATCCGCAGAAACACCAATTAAAAAACACGATCATGTTGACATCATTTTTAAAGATAATTTGTGTTTGCGCTACCACGACCCGCGTCGTTTTGGTTGTTTATTGTGGACAAGTGAAGCGATTGAACAACATAAATTGATTGCAGTATTAGGCGTTGAACCATTAGAAATAACATTTACTGGTGAATATTTATTTCAAAAATCGCGCAAAAAACGTGTTGCAGTGAAAAATTTAATTATGAATAGTCACATTGTTGTCGGTGTTGGGAATATTTATGCAAACGAAGCACTTTTTTTAGCGCGAATTCATCCCGCTATTCCAGCACAACAGCTTGATTTAAAACAATATACTAAATTGGTACATTACATTAAAAAAGTATTAAACGATGCGATTCAACAAGGTGGGACAACATTACGTGATTTTACCAACGCTGAAGGACAAGCCGGTTATTTTCAACAGACGCTACATGTATACGGTAAAGCGGGTGAATTGTGTGATTGCAAACAAGCGAGTATTGAAAAAGTCATTATTGCACAACGTGCTAGTTACTTTTGTCCAGTCTGTCAGGTAAAAAGTTGACTTATAGCTGTTTACAACGAGGTAATTATGGATTATGTTTGCATTTTAGCTACTGTGAATTTAAAACTATGCCTCAATTACCAAATGATATTGCTCAAGTTGTTCAATATGCACTAAAAGAAGATATTGCTACAGGTGATATTACCGCGCAATTAGTACCAGAACATCACCAAGCAACAGCACAAGTGCTTACTCGTGAGGATATGATCGTTTGTGGCGTTGCGTGGTTTGAGGAAGCGTTTAGACAACTAGACAAAAATGTGGAAATAAAATGGTTTGTCAAAGATGGTGATGAAACGGTTATTAATCAGACATTATGTGAATTAAAAGGTAATGCGCGTGTATTGTTGACGGGCGAGCGTACTGCATTGAATTTCTTACAATTATTATCTGCGACGGCGACGCAAACGCAACGTTATGTAAAACAAGTTAAACATACTAATGCGGTTATTTTGGATACGCGCAAAACCATTCCAAATTTGCGCACTGCACAAAAATATGCGGTGGCTTGTGGTGGAGGTTGTAATCATCGTATTGGGTTGTATGACGCATTTTTAATTAAAGAAAATCATATTATGGCAGCAGGTTCAATTCAGCAGGCTATCGCTAAGGCAAGAATGGTTGCGGATTTACCCGTCCAAATTGAAGTTGAGGATATGGGTGAATTACAACAGGCATTAGAAGCGGGTGCTGATCGCTTGTTATTAGACAATTTCGATTTGGATATGCTGTATGAGGCAGTTGAACTGGTAAATGGGCGTATTAAATTGGAAGCATCTGGTGGTATTGATTTAAATACAATTCAAGCCGTTGCGGAAACCGGTGTAGATTTTATTTCAGTTGGTGCAATTACTAAAGATGTGAAGGCAATTGATTTGTCTATGCGTATTTCGTAGCGTTATGGTTAATTTTATCTAATTTTAGTTAATGATTTTTCCAGTGGCATGAGGCTGTAAAAGAACTGTAAAATAATGATTTGTTATTTATTTTAAGCAAATCGAAAAAAGCAGATGATTTTTACAGCCTTTCTAGGTCTCAGGTGATAAAGATATTAAAATCATAGATTTGAAGTCAGCTCTCCACACAATCCTTATTTATCACAAACCTCTACATTTAATAGATATTCTTCAATACCTTTCATGTCGTAACTAGACAATAGACTGTCCATGCGTAGCGCAAAATCACGTAATGCTTTGTTTTCCTCTTGTTGCAATTCCGCTAAAATATCTTCCAATTCGGAAATATCATTTAATCTTACTGCATCTACTAAACGTGAATAATTTATTGATGACATTTTTAAACAAGATTCATCGTCACTCTGTTGTAGTTGCTCAGTTTCTACGTGTTGATCCTGCTTTAACTCATCCAACAACTCAGTAATACCTTTAGTATCATAATCATCCAATAACGTTATCAACTGTTCAACAAACGCCTGCATGTTAGAATCAGCTTTTAAAAGTGCAACTAATTCTTCTAACTCAGTCAAATCATTTAGTTGAGCGGCATGGTACAAACGCGCATAAATTTCATCTGGAAGGGTTACTTTAATTTGTGATTTAATCGTATTAGGTGTAATTTTTTCAATATCATTAGCATTTCTGTAACTAAATTCTACATTAAGTTGTTTTTCTAAACATTCATAAATCGCTTCAAAACGGAATGGTTTAGAAATAAATTGATTAAATCCGGAGTTTAACATCTCTTGCGTTTGATGAGCGAGAGTAGACGCAGAAATGGCAATGCAAGGTACATTTGATTTTAAACGCTGGCGAATATAAACAATCATCTCTTCGCCGCCCATGACAGGCATCCTAATGTCAGTAAAAATAATGTCAACCTGTTGTTTTTGCAGAATATCAATACATTCTTGACCATTATGCGCTTCTAGCGTTTCAATCCCAATATCGGACAATACGTGTGATAAAATGTCGCGGTTTTCCTCAACATCATCTACCACCACAGCGAGCACATGATAACCCTCTGCAAGCTTATCTACCTGCTGATAATTTCCGTGTACTTCAACGCCGCCTTCACCTTGCGCAAGCGGCAAAACAGCCGTAAATACAGAACCTTTACCTAATTCTGATTTTAAGCTAAGTTCTCCGCCCATTAATTCGATTTGTCGTTTTGTGATCGCCAATCCTAAACCCGTTCCACCCTTATCATAGCCTGATGTTTCTTGCTGGAAAGGTTCAAAAATACGCTTTTGGTCTTCTTCCGCAATACCGCGCCCCGAATCGAGTACATCAAAGCGATAAACATCTGCTGCATCACCATGAGAAACCCGTAATACGACCTCACCTTTATCAGTAAATTTGACCGCATTACCTAATAAATTAATTAAAATTTGACGTAATTTGCCTTGATCACCATATACTATTAATCTTTCATGTACTTCATTTTCAATGTGCCAACCTAAATGTTTTTGCTCACAACGAATTTTAAACATCGCTGAAATACCCTCTACTAATTCATCTAAATAGAAGTTTTCATTACGAATTTCCATCGCCCCAGCTTCAATCTTGGAAATATCTAAAATGTCATTAATTAAACCTAATAAATGATTGCCACTGGTCTCGATGGTTTGTAACGCATCACGTTGATATTTATTTAAATCTGAATCGCGTTGTAAAATCTGTGCATAGCCTAATACTGCATTCATTGGTGTACGAATTTCATGCGACATGTTAGCGAGAAATACACTTTTAGCCTTATTCGCTGCTAAAGCTTGATCGCGTGCTTCAGCTAATTCTGCGGTACGTTGCTGAACTTTCTCCTCCAAATGTGCCCGATATTGTTTTAATTCTAAATCACGTTGTTCGATTTGCGATAACATTTCATTAAAGCCATCAACCAAGCTACCTAATTCGTCATTACCTAATTTCTTTTCCCGAATCGAATAAGTTTTATTTTTAGATACCGTTTTCATGGTAGCAAGTAAGCTATAAATTGGTTGACTAATAAAACTTTGCAAACCGGAAGCGAGTATATATGCCAGTAGCAAGGACGCTATCATAACTGAAAATACAATAGTCGCCGCCCAAAATAGACGCTCATCTAATTCTTCTAAATCAGATTGAATATAGATGGTGCCGATAAATTCATCATCAAATCTAATATTTTTAAATATTTCAACATATTTACTAGAAAAAAAACTGCCATCTTCAATTGGTTTATCCTCAGTCATTGCCTCAGGACTATTGCGTCCGTAATAACCCCATACCGTTTCATAAGCAAATTCTTCATCAGATAAGTCTTTTCTGACATAACTGGCAAACAAATTACCGTCTTTGGTAAATAAATGTGCGCGTAAGATATGTGGCTTAGCAGTAAGTGCGTTTAAATTTTCTTGGGCACTGGTTGAGTCAAAAAATAAGATCGCTCCACTACTATTTAAACCAATAATGTCGGCAACTGTGGACAAGTCAGTTACGATGCTACGGCGTAAACTGAACAATTCGTTAGTGACAAAAGCACTTGAAGCCAGCAGTAAAACAATCGCACTCGTCGTTAAAATAATCGTGCTAAGTTTACTTTTGATAGAAATATCACGAAAGGCTTTCATGTAAAGGCTGTTCCCAATGTCGTTATTCTTTAACGATTTTTGCTAGTGTTAATAGCCTAGAACTAATAACAATATCAGATGCTTTAACAGATTTGAGATTAATTTCGATGGTGATTCGCTCCCCATTCTTGAGCAAATTCACCATACCACCTTGCATTGCAAAGTTGGGCGTTTCTCCCATTGTTAATATGTGTTGATTTCCAATGTTAGACAATATGTCTGCTGATAAATTCACAGCCGCTTCTGGAATAAAGATAACATGACATTGGGAAAGATTATCAATAGGAACGTCCAATACAATAAACTTGAGCGGACGTTTTTTGACCGTTTTTTTCTTGATTGAGTTCAAAGCCTCCTCAAACGGATCACTTCCTATTAAGCAGATTACAAGTGGTTCATTTGCGTCAGCTCTAGGCCATTCTACCATACGTGCAACGTTGTATAAAAACGCTGCTTTAAGTTGGTATTCACCCGGCGATTTGGCATATCCAACAGAATGTGTTAATCCAAACAGCAAGCAAACTATCGCCATCAACTTAGCATCAAAAAAGGTGGATAGTGGTGCAAACAATTTATCGCCTGCCTTGGATTTTAGATGAATAAATGCGTAAGAAATCATTTTGTATAACTGCAACTTTTGTGTCATATTAAACAGCATTACCGTGAATATGAGTGATTTTCATTGTATTTTACCTACCATCACTTTATATGCAAATCCTATGCGTGTGATAATCATACGGTAATATGGAAATATTATCATCCCACATCAAGTAAAAAACTTTTCAATTTCTTTTGATCCAAGTTAAGAAACTAGCAACAAATTCTGGCATTAGTAAAAATAAGATACTAATAAATAAAAATGTAAGAATGGCTTGTACTAAGAAAATTTGTGGAATTGTAAAGCCTGCGCCTAATAATATCACGATGCTAATGGCGGAGGAGACCATAAATAATGCGTTACAAATATTTGCTCCAGAAATAATCCGTGCCCGAACGGTTGAATTGCTGCGTTGTTGTACGGTTGTATTCAGGGGTACAATGTAAATGCCGCCGAATAAACCAATTAATATTAAATCTAATAAAATACGCCAGCTACCTTCTAAGCTTAAAAATTGCCACAAGCCGTATTCACCTGCTGCCAAGTTGCTTGCGACGAAGGGTTGACTAGCAAAATAGAGATCAATTGGAAAGACTGTCAAACCAATTGTACCGACCACAACTAAACCTAATTCAACACGCCCTTTGGACAATTTTTCACATAAGATTGAACCAAAACCAATACCTAATGAAAACATAAATAATAATAATGTTATAACTTCGTTATTGCTACCTAAAATGTATTTGGCGTAAGCTGGTACTTGAGATAAAAAAGTCGCACCTACAAACCAAAACCAAGAAGCGGCAATAATTGCGATAAAAACATCTTTGCGTTCTAGGGCGAATCGGAAAATGCACCAAGTTTGGGTAAAAATATTCCAGTTTAATTGTAAATTAGCGTCTGGTGGTGCTGCTTTTGGAATGAATAGGCTTGAAATATAACCTAAAATTGCAATTAGGAATACTACGCCAGAAACGAATAATGCACCGTATTGTGTAGAAATTAGAATTCCTCCTAAAATTGTACCTAATAAAATGGCTAAAAATACACCCATACTAAGTAAACCATTCCCCCCCATTAATTCATTTTGTTGGAGGTGTTGCGGTAAAATTGCATATTTTAGCGGTCCAAATAATGTTGATTGCGCTCCCATTAAAAATAATAATATTATTAAAAATAAAATATGTTGGGTATAAAATCCGAGAAAAGCCAAAGACATAATAATGATTTCTAAGAGCTTAGTTTTTTGTATCATTGAAGATTTTTCATATTTATCAGCTAATTGTCCAGCAGTTGCGGATAATAAAAAAAACGGTAGTATGAAGATACCGGCACTAATGGTAACAAGTTGTGTTGTTGGAATACCATACAGTATATCACCTTGAAAAATAATTAAAATAACCAGTGCATTTTTATAAACATTATCGTTAAATGCACCTAGAAATTGAGTCAGAAATAGTGGGAAAAAATGTTTATTGCGAAGTAGGCTGAATTGACTCATAGTAACAAGCTCCTTGTATTTAGTTTGACTACATTTACACATAAAACCTCGTTATTCCGACAGGAATATAAGCGCGGCAGGTGTAGCCTTCAGTTTAACTGAAATGCGGTTTATATTTTGAATTTACTTGGATATGATAAAACACAAAGCATGGAACTTACTACACGCAAATGTTGTAGGGCGCGGGAGTGTCTAATTGGGTGACGACGCGGTGCACCGTCACAAGGAAAAATCTCGTTCACAAGGAAAAATCTGTTTCTAAGTATTGCGCAGAATGAGCCACTGACGTACTAGCGTCACGCAATAATGATGGCTTATTGATTTGGGTTGTGGAAGCGGTGTGGTAAATATGGGTTTTTAAAGTCAAAATACCTGAGTACCGAACTGTACTTGAGAATCTCCAGTCTTTAGGGCAGCGGGGAGAATGTCGGCTAATACTTGATGTACTGTAACAGGTGCTTTTTTACCACGTAGGTTTACCGTACCAACATATTGAGTTTGATAATTGTCACCTAAATAATGCAACGTTGTTTCACCGATCAAAATTCGACACGGATTAGCTATATCCAATTCTTTATTAAAATCTTCCAAACGTGCCGCCGTATTCACAGTATCGCCTAATACGGTGTATTCCTGTCGTTTTGAACTGCCCAGACTACCAACTACTAAAGGTCCTGTATAAATACCGATTCGGACACTGATTACAGGTAAGTGATATTGTTTCCACTGTTCGCGCAATTCAATAATTTCCTGACGCATCGCTAATGCACACTTTACCGCATTGACAGCATCTTGTTTAATCATTTTTTCGTTTGTTTCAACGATGGGTATGCCAAAAGTAACCATAATTGCGTCACCAATAAATTTATTTACTTGTCCTTGATGTTTTTCCACAATATGCACCATTGCATCCATATATTCGTTTAACCATTCCATTAATTGATCAGGCTCCATATCTTCCGAAACTGAGGTAAAACCTCTAATATCAGCGAACAATACAGTAGCTGTGGTACGCTTTGGACGTAAACGACCTTGATGTAAATACTGGTCGCGCGACTGCCAAATAATTTCCGCTACCTCTTTTGATACGTGGCTGCGAAACAAATTCATTAAAATTTTACGTTCGTCACTATGCTGATAAGACCGATAAACAACAGTTAAAATCATTGCTACAATCCAACCTAATGCAGGTGCTGCAAATAATAACCACCATCCCAACATAAAACTACTGTAAACAATAATGCTGAGTGTAAATAAACCACTAAATATTAAAATTGTATAATCAATAGCAGTTTGCGTAATGAACAAACAAACTAATACGCCTAATGCTACCCATATCCAAATCCATAAGGCTTCTTGTGATGTTGTCCAATTACGCAATGCTGTATCTTTACCCTTTGAAATATCTAATAATTGACTGACTGCATAAGCATGAATTGCAGCACCTGCAATACGCTGATTATCAATTGGTGTATAGAAAAAATCTGGTGTTGCCTCTGCGCGTGTACCTATAATAATGATTTTATCTTGTAATAAACGCGGATCAAAATTACCAGCTAGTAATTGACCAAAAGTTAAATTATTAAATTCGTGTAGCGCATTAGGATAAGCCATTAAAAATTGATAACCAGCGGAATCGATATTGACATAACCGCCAAAATTATTTGTCAATGGTTTAGGTAATACGCCTTTACCCAAAAAACCATCATTACTATCAGTGCGACCATGTAAATAAATACTTTCTTTTTCTAAATATTTCAGGGCTAAACGCAAACTAAATGACCATACTGTTTCGCCATTTTCTTCAGTCATAAAAAACAAGCCACGCCGAATTGTCCCATTTTGGTCAATAATTAAATCATTAAATCCAACTTGGTCTTGAGTAGATAAACATTCAGGCGGATCAACTCGGATTCCATGTCCATCAGCTATTTTTTCAATCCCAATAATTTTTTTATTTTGTACGAAAATTTGACATAGACGTTCATAGGCAGGTTGTTTATTAATCGGCACAGGTAAATCCCGATACAAATCTAAGCCGATTACACGCGGTTGATTAGCTAGTAAAATTTCAAATGCTTGGACTAAATTCGCGTCAGTCAGTGGCCAACCAAATTTTCTTTGATCTTCATCTGTTAGCCAAATCAAGGTGATACGTTCGTCTATGTTAGTGCCTTGTACTTTTTGTGTTAGCATCCAGTCGTAAGCTGCTAAATCCAAACTGGCTAATTTTCCGTAACTGTGTAAGCCAAAAATAGCAAAAAAAATGATATGCACTAAAATGAAACCCACAATAAATGGGTAATGCTGCCAGTACGAAATTTTTCTTAAAATGTAACGTAAGGATTTACGTCGAATAATCATTACATCCTCTCTTAGCATTTTATTACAGTTGATTACGATGTCTCTTACCTGTCAGTTTTAAGTCACATTGTTTATAACTATCATTACCTGAAATATAAGAGAGGTATTGCGCTTTAAATCATTAATATGCTTTAGCGCAAAATGCGTTCCACTGTAAGAAATGCGAATGTATGAAAATAAAAATATGCTATAACTATTTGTTATTTAAAAATATTTAAAGATGATTTTGCTATTAAGAGTAAATAAAAAGTGAAATTGAGACGAAAAATTGACTCATAGATGCTAGATAGATTTAAATAATTGACAGGTACAGCTTTAAGTGGAATTGTACTTGTTTAGCGCGTTGCCCAATTTTGAGACTGTAAAAATACTTGCTTTTTTGAATTTAGAGTTATTTAAAATCAACAACTTAAAACCATTAAAATGATTATTTTTGTGATGCTTTTACAATCTCAAAATTTAGTAACGAGGTAAAAATCTTTAATGTGTAAAAATATTTTATATTGAATATTTGCTTGTTATTTAAGTAAGTTTTAAAATTCGTGAATGTGTACAATTAACATGGTGATGAGAGGTAATGACAGCCATTCCGCCCCGCTGTGCGTGTTGATCTAGTAGATTTTCTACCATTTGAATGGCTTTTTTATCCAACGCAGTAAACGGTTCATCTAAAATCCATAGTTGTATATCATTAGTCAACAAACGTGCTAATGCGACTCTACGTTGCTGACCTGCTGATAAAGTACGTGTTGGTACATCCTCAAAGCCATATAAACCGACTTGTTCTAAAGCTGATTCTAAAGCAATATTGGCAGGGTATGCGGCTAACGTTTTTGCCATCTGTAAATTTTCTAATGGCGTTAATTCTAGTTTGATTCCCGGTGCATGACCAATGTATGCTAAATGTCGCCAATATACAGATTTATCCTCCTCAATATCTTGATTTTGCCACAATACTTGTCCTGCTTCCGCCAGACTTAAACCGCATAAAATCCGCAATAAACTGGTTTTACCGCTGCCGTTATGTCCTTCAATTTGTAATAGTTCACCCGCATTTAACTGAAAATTCAAATCTTTAAACAAAACGCGGTCATCACGAACACAAGTTAATTGAGTAACAACTAAGGTATTTTGTTTATCAAATTGTATTTGATTTACTTGCATATTCAATCCAGTGAGAAAAATAAGAAGAAAGTTGTATTTTTTCCTCGTCCCAACGGTCTCCATTGGAATACAGCAGGGAAGCTTCGCGTCCCGAAGCAAAAAAGTTTGAAAACAGAAATTAAGTAGGGGTTACACAGTTTAAATAAAAATTTTACTCTATAATTTGCAACCCGCAATAAATTGGGACGCAGAGCGTCCCCGCTGTCTTCCAACGGAGACCATTGGGACGAGAAATAGTCATTCTAAATTTAAAACCATAGCATAATCAATGCTATATGAATCCATTAAAAGATACACCGTCAAAAATTTTAGCAGAAATGTTATAATAATCTCTATTCATTAATAAAATAACAAAATTATGTCGCTTTCAGTTATTTATAGTCGCGCCCAAGTTGGTATTGATGCCCTACCTGTTACTATCGAAGTGCATTTGACCAATGGTTTACCTGCTCTATCTATCGTTGGTTTACCAGAGGCGGCGGTAAAGGAAAGCAAAGATCGTGTGCGCAGTGCTTTAATGAATAGTCAATATATTTTTCCACAACAGCGTATCACAATTAATCTTGCACCTGCTGATTTGCCTAAAGAAGGTGGACGGTTCGATTTACCCATTGCGTTAGGGATTTTAGCAGCTTCGGGACAAGTGTGCTCAGAAACGTTAGAACAATATGAATTTGTAGGTGAATTAGCATTAAGTGGTGAATTGCGTTCAGTGCGTGGTGTTTTGCCATTAGGATTGGCAGCGCGACAAGTACAACGTGCAATTGTTATCCCTCAACAAAATCTTGATGAGGCTAAGATGCTTAGTGAAATACAAATTTTTCCGATTCAGCATTTACGTGATATTTGTCATCATTTAGATAACACAGCACTTATTACGCCTGTTTTTACCACTAAAACGCCAGAACCAATTATTCCCGCACATATTCCAGATTTAAGTGATGTACGTGGTCAACATCATGCGAAACGCGCCTTAGAAGTTGCAGCAGCAGGTGGACATAATTTATTAATGGTGGGTCCGCCCGGTACAGGTAAAACCATGTTGGCAAGTCGTATGGCAGGTTTGTTGCCGCCTATGACTGAAAAAGAAGCATTAGAAACGGCAATTATTGCTTCAATTGCGCGTCAAAATGGTTTTGAGGCTAAATCTTGGGGTGTGCGACCGTTTCGGATTCCACATCATACAGCATCAGGAGTTGCCTTAGTTGGTGGTGGCAGTCAGCCGCGTCCGGGTGAAATCTCTCTTGCTCATCATGGTATTTTATTTTTAGATGAGTTGCCTGAATTTGATAAGCGGGTATTGGAAGTGTTACGCGAACCACTTGAATCTGGCAATATCACCATTTCACGTGCAGCGCGTCAAGCAGAATTTCCGGCAAATTTTCAATTAATCGCGGCGATGAATCCCTGTCCTTGTGGATATTTAGGGGACAAGCGTTGTCAGTGTACGATAGAGCAGGTGCGACGTTACCGTGCAAAAGTATCAGGTCCATTGTTGGATAGGATTGATTTGCATATTGAAGTACCAAATTTGCCACGTACTGAATTACGCGCAGAAAATCGTAGCGAAACTAGCCAAGTTGTGCGTGAACGAGTGGTAAATGCGCGCCTCATTCAGTGGCAGCGCAATCGAGGTAAGGCAAATAGTAATTTAGTAAATAAGGAAATTGATCAATTTTGTCGTCTTAATCCTAATGACGAGCGTTTACTGGATAAAGCGATTGAACAGTTAGGTTTATCAGCACGAGCATGGTATCGGATTTTGAAGGTAGCACGAACCATTGCAGACTTAGCGGGTAGTGAGCAGATTCAAACGCCACATTTAACCGAAGCTATCACTTATCGGCGATTGGAAAGAAATACGCAACATAATCGACAGTTTTAATGATTATAACTTCATGAATTACCACCAAACCATCACATGATTACGACCGGCTTGTTTTGCAGCAGTCAGCATAATATCAGCTCGATTTAGCAACTCTTCGTTAGACAACAAACTTTCCTTACTCAAATCTTCAAATTCTGCATCCATATCTACATCGCGTGACAATTCAATATTATTAGCAATACCAATACTTACCGTAATATGAACATGCTCTTTTTTAGTAGTTAAAAATATATTTTGCTCACAACGTTTACGGATTCGCTCACCTAAAATATAAGCACCATCTACGTCGGTGTGTGGCAACAGCAAGATGAATTGTTCGCCCGCATAACGACAAGGAATATCAATTTCACGACGAATTGAAGCAACCAAAATTTTAGAGATTTCTTGTAAAACTCTATCGCCCTCCTGATAACCATATTGTCCATTAATTTGCTTAAAATGATCTATATCTACTAATAGAATTGAAAAAATTCCACCGTGCCGACGTACACGAGTCATTTCTTCTTGTAAGCGAATCTCAAAGTAATGACGGGTATACAATTCGGTTAATTTATCTATAGTGGCTTGTTTGTATAAAATTTGATTTTCTGAAACGGTAATTAACGCATCAGCTAATAGTGGAGATATAAAAGTTAATATTTCTAAGGCATCTGCCATAATTGGTTGTTTTTTATGCTGTGCAATTACCGCGATTGCAACGACAGGTTGCCGTTTTCCCCGCATAATCGGGAGACAAAAACAGTTAAAATCATTGTAATTTTCTTTATGTACCGGAAAAGGCAATTTTTCTATTAAAATGCAGGGATAAATTTGATGTTTTCTAGTAAGTAATACTTCTTCAAGTGGTACACCTCTAAACGCAATTGGTTGTATTGGAAAGATAAATTCATTATTGTTTATTCCGCCCAATATTTCATTAACCGTACCATTTTCAATACTATAGAGTGCTACCATATCACTTTGACACAATTCAGATAAACTCGATAATACGCCCTTAATAAGGTGATGTTCCATAAGTTTAATCCCGTTATTTTCTGTTATTTTTATAAGTTAAGCAGGTCAAGCAAATATAAAGCCTAAACAAATTTTTAGCATTTTGAGAAATAATTTACAATTATGCTCAATTTCTCAGAGATAAACATTTAGCTTGTTTACCAACAGCGCACCTTTTAAATGTTTATGGCGTATGGTGCTGCGTTTATA
>CAYMCP010000038.1:0-34439 GCA_964388965.1 uncultured Thiotrichaceae bacterium
TGTCTTTGCAACACACATTATAACCTCAATAGACTTTTTCGGAGTTTTCAGTTCTATAAACGAAGCCTTTCAATTTAAAACCATTTTATAAATACAATACCTTCGCCAAAGGTTGGAAAAAATGAGCAATTAGGGTAAAAAGTAAAGAGTCGAAATCCATCGCTTTTTATCAGCCAATTGCTCATGAACGAAATTAGCACAATTCTCCTATGTTGTAACCAATTAGATGCAACAAATTTACGCCATCTGATATTGATAAGTGAAGCACTCCTCTCGATGACAGGACGAATAACAATGTTGGGAATAAGTCGTTGGACGGAAGCGGGTGGAAGTTATAGAACCATTCAAGCGGAAATATGTTCGCCATACTTTAAAATCTCTTCCTGATTTCGCTGATGATAATTTTATATCCCAAATCACTAACCAATGTGCGTGCTTAAGTAGAATCCATAGTCCCGTTATGCAAGTTTAGTGGCGAGGGTATTGTTTTTAATTTTTATATTTAAAATCATGTTAGTACAGCAAACGAAGTCTGTGATAGATAATTGTTATTGTTGCATATCTGTCATTAGAAAAAAATTTGTTGTAAACTTACATCAAAGTGTTGACTATTTGTCACACCTTTGTAATAGTACACGGTAATTTGTTTGTCATTAGCAGTAGTGAATTTTTTTGTTCCGAAATCATTTTATAAGTAAACCACAATAATTTTTCTTTAGGAGTTAAACGTATGTTCAACAAATTAGCTAAGTTCTCTTTGCCTGTCATCGTAGCAGGCTGCTTAACCGCTATTAATATACCTGTACAAGCTTTGGATACCGGTGATTTATTAGTACGTGGTCGTATCATCAACATTAATCCCAGTGCTGACAGTGGTAATGTCACTTCAAGTGCTGTTGGTGGTGAGGTGCCGGGTACTGAAGTAGACGTAGATGACGCATATTCTTTGGATATTGATTTTACTTACATGTTTACACCAAATATTGGTGCAGAATTATTATTAGACATAAGCTCTAAACACGATGTACTTGGTAAAGGCGCAACATTAGCCCCTTTAGGCACAATCATCGAAACCCGCGTATTGCCTCCATCATTAATTTTACAATATCACTTTATGCCAGATAGCCAATTTCGCCCTTATGCAGGTCTGGGTTTAAATTACACAATGTTTTTAAGTGAAAAAGCAACATCTTCCCTAGATAATGCTTTAGGTGGCGTAACAGATGTCGAATTAGATTCTTCCTTTGGTTGGGTCGGTCAAGTAGGTATGGATTATGATTTGGGCAACGACTTATTTTTTAATCTTGACGTGAAGTACATGGATATTAGCACGACTGCAACTTTTAATTCAGGCGCATTAGGTAACGTTTCCACAGACGTTGACATTAATCCTTGGGTATTTGGTATCGGTGTTGGTAAACGTTTCAGCTTCTAAGTCTATTTACAATGTGTGTTTGGGTTAAAATTTAAAATCATCTCAACACGCATTAGGAGTTTATCATGGTAGAAACTAAGAAGAAAAAAGAACAACGCTATATTATCATTACCGATAATAGTAGCGTTGGTATTACGCAAGCGACGCAATTAATGGTATCGCAAATTAACGAAAAAATTGAACAAGGTTATGTACCGTTTGGTAATCTTGCCGTCTCCGAAGATGAAAGTGGTAATCCAAATTTTTATCAGCCGATGGTTTTAAAATCTCAACCAAAGTAGTTTAATCATATCGCCTTAGCTTGCCACTTCACATCAGCATTGTGGTAAGCTTCGGCTACTAGCAGAGCAAATTTTACACATCTGCATCAATGAGTTACATTATTTCCTATTACGCAATAGAAAAAACGTAACGACCTAGTCCAAGCACATCAATTAACTAAACAAGTCTGTTTGTCTGCTACTTTGCGAACCCTGCTCAAGTTTAATTCCATACTTTTCGCACAAATTGGCTAGATAGTTACGAGATTTTTATTTATACTGCGTAATCCTTGTAAAATATAAAATACTTTGTTTTTCAAATAATTATAATTTTAGGCACAAGTTAATTTTCAAAAATTGTCCAAAGTATTGTAAATTAGAGGCTAAAATTAATTCAGATTTAAATCCATCTTCCAATTTACTACCTTTCAAACAGGTGAAGATATGAAAAAATTGCTTCTTAGCTTTTTGCTGCTACTCGTAGGGTGTGCCCAGCAATCTGATACCGTTGAATGGCACATGCCGACACCTTACGCTGATAGCGTATTCCATACCCAGAATATATTAGAATTTATTAGCGATATAAAAACACGTACTCAAGGTAAATTGATTATTCATATTCACTCTAACGCATCAGTTTTCAAAAGCCCGGAAATTAAACGCGCTGTGCGGAGTAATCAAGTACCAATTGGTGAAATTTTGATTTCTCAATTAGGTAATGAAAATCCTTTATTTCAACTAGATGTGTTACCTTTACTTGCCACCAATTACACCCAAGCACAACAATTGTGGTCTGTGTCTCGTCAGGAAATTGAAAAAGCACTAGCGGAACAAGATTTAAAATTACTTTACGCTGTGCCTTGGCCGCCACAAGGTTTATATGTTAAACGTGAAATTAATGGTTTAGAAGATATTTCAGGCTTAAAAGTCCGTGCTTATAATGCAATGATGTCACAACTGGTGCAATTAATGGGTGGCATTCCGACCACTGTCGAAACACCGGAAATAGCACAAGCGTTTAGTACCGGCGTTATCAATGCTATGATGACTTCTCCATCTACAGGTGTGAGTAGTCAGGCGTGGGATTATGTAACGCATTATTACGATTTCCAAGCTTGGATACCTAAAAATATGGTAATCGTGAATGAAAAAGCTTTTAAACGCCTCCCCGCAGCGTTGCAAACCAGTTTATTACAAGCAGCGCAACAAGCAGAACAGCGCGGTTGGAAAATGAGTGCAAGAGAAACGGCTGAAAAAATTCAAATTTTAATAGATAACGGTATTAAAGTAATGAAACCCAGTGAGCAGTTGAAAGCGGAGTTAGCTGAAATTCGTCAAATAATGGCTCTGGAATGGAAACAAAAAGCCGGCGAATTAGGTAAAAAAATCTTAGATACCTATAACGATACTCAACAACAAGTTATTTCCCAATATTCGCATTAATGAAAAATCAAAACTTATCGTGCTAAAAACAATTAGGTTAAAAATTATCGTTTTTAGTTAAGATTAAATTTTAATTCCTAAAGGATTAATAGTACATGGACCCTTTATTATCCTCTTTAATACTGATTATTTTCCTCTTTGCGCTACTGCTTGCTGGCGTTTGGGTTGCTATCGCCTTGCTTGGTGTTGCCATTCTTGGTTTATCAGTCTTTACCAGCGTATCCGTTGGCTCCATCATGGCGACGACCTCGTGGGGAACAAGTGCCTCTTGGACGCTAACCGCTTTACCATTATTTATTTGGATGGGCGAGATTTTATTTCGTACCCGTTTATCACAAGATTTATTTCGGGGTTTATCACCTTGGTTGGCTTATCTACCCGGACGCTTAGTACACGTTAATATTGTTGGTTCTGCCGTATTTGCGGCTGTTTCGGGTTCTTCGGCTGCCACCGCCGCCACTATTGGTAAAATGTCGCTACCTGAGCTACGCAGTCGTGGCTACAGTGAAAGTTTAAGTGTAGGTAGCTTAGGAGGAGCGGCAACGCTGGGTTTTCTTATTCCGCCTTCGATTATTTTTATTGTTTACGGTATTTCTGCCGAAGTTTCTATTGCGCGTTTATTTATTGCGGGCGTGATACCGGGTATATTGCTAGTCACTTTATTTATGGGCTACATAATCGTACATGCCTTAATGTATCCCAAAGATGTACCTGAAGAAAGCAGTAAAAATTTACCATTCGCAGAAAAAATTAAATTATCAGGCAATTTAATTCCAGTCATGTTATTGATTATTGGCGTATTAGGTTCTTTATACAACGGTTTCGCAACACCGACCGAAGCGGCTGCATTAGGTGTAGTAGGTGCATTATTACTATCCTTACTATCTGGCTCATTAAATTGGCAAACTTTTGTCGATAGTTTAATGGGTGCAACTAAGACTTCCTGCATGATTGGTTTTATCCTCGTTGGCGCGGCATTTTTAACGGTAATGATGGGCTTTACCCGTATCCCTATCATGTTAGCACAATGGATTGATACTTTAAATTTAAGCTACTATGGTCTAATTTTCGTCTTAACCCTATTTTTTGTCATGTTAGGCTTTTTTTTAGATGGGATTTCCATTGTTGTTTTAACAACTTCAGTCATTTTGCCGATGGTGCAACAAGCAAATATTGATTTATTGTGGTTTGGCGTTTATATCGTCATCGTAGTGGAAATGTCGCAAATCACACCGCCAGTCGGATTTAATTTATTTGTGCTACAAGGTTTGACCGGACATAATATTTTTTATCTTGCCCGCGCCGCGTTACCGTTTTTCCTATTGTTGCTGACAGCCATTATTTTAATTGTAATCTACCCAGAAATTGTTACTTGGCTACCTGAACAAGCAACTATTCGTAAGTAATTGATTTATTTTGAAATTTCAAATCAACATCTTTTTCTAAACTCTATTTGAAAGCACTACGCGGAGGCTATGCTTCCAGTAGAAAAATAAGTTATAGGTAGCGGTTTGCAATTATAACCTTTTGATTTTAAACAACCTTAGAGCCAAAAAATGACTTAAACCTAAATACGACTAACCTTCTATTGCTAATACGGTATACACCACCATTTCCAGACTTTTACCTTTAAACTTCATAGGTGGTAGAGCTTTTGTTTCTGCTTGGTGCTTAATGTACTCGTAAGTATTTGGTCCGATTAAAACTTCTTCTGGACGTGCGGCACTACAAATCCGCGAGGCAACATTAATCGTATCACCAACAGAAGTGTATTGATAATGCCACTGTACTCCAATATTTCCCACTAATGCTTGACCGGTGTTAATTCCTACACCTAAGTACAATGGTGGACTGTCCCTGTTTTCTGCTAAATATTGCTTCATATTTTCCTGCATAATTAAGCCTGCTCTAGTAGCACGTTTAGCGTGATCAGATTGATAATTCGGCGCATTAAAAATTGCCATAATCGCATCACCCATAAAATTCACTACGACACCACCTTGCTGCTCAACTGCACTGGCTGCAATTTCCAAACATATATGCAATAAATCAATCATTTCGTTTGGCGTATACTTCTCGCTAATGCTGGTATAATTCCGTAAATCTGCAAATAATGCGGTTACTTCACGCAAATCTCCCCCTAAATCTGCGGTGATACGCTTTTCCATTAAAGCTTTACCCACTTCACGCGGTACATAATGCTGAATGATAAACTCCATACGCTGATTAACTTCATCCAGTTTCGATTTTAACAATCTCAATTCATTACGTTGTTGCGTTAAAGTTTGCTGCGTTTGAACCCACTCTGTTTTATCAATTAACAATACCAACAAATATTGCTCATAGGGCAACAATGCCAAATCTACATAACGAGTATCACCATTAAGTAAAACACGGTTTAGATTATCTAGCGCGAATTCGTTTAGATTGCCCACTATGACATCATCAATGACATCTTCACAACCATACAATTCAGGTACAAGATCAAATAAAGTCATATTCTCTTGTAACATATCGCCAAATAAGTTAGTGTCACCACCACGCTGAATGATGTTTGATGTTGTATCAACTACGGCATAAGCAGTTTTTTGGTGTTGAAAAATAAACTGTGGCAAATTCTGAAAAATACGCATGGTCATGATAGAACTTTGTAAAAAAACTCTATTTTATCTCATTTAGTCAAATTTCGTTTGTCATATTCTTGTGTTAAGCTAATGCGCACAATAGCTAATGCGCACAATAAAGAGGAGATAATTATGTTAGCAGAGTACGTTGATGGTTTACCCAATATTTGCGGTATGGAAGCAGAATTAGATGCAGCTATCCAAGCCAATTTGGATAATCCAGTATTTTTGCCAGATAGCGCGATTGATTTTAATAATATAAAAAGCGCATTTACAATTGCTTTACACATGCACCAACCTTTAATACCCGCGGGCGGTGATGATTTAGCGACAGCCGAAATAATCAGTAATTTGAAGTACATGATGGATAATCAACACATAGGCGATAATCATAACGCAACGGTATTTCATTGGTGTTACAAGCGTATTGCTGAATTTGTTCCGCAATTATTCGACGAAGGTAAGCAACCACGAGTCATGTTAGAATATTCCGGCACATTGTTTCATGGCTTGCGTCACATGGGCTTAAATGATGTGCTTGATAGTCTAAAACAAATGACTAACCATCCACATTACCGTCAAGGCGTTGAATGGTTAGGTTGTCCTTGGGGACATGCGGTTGCGCCATCAACACCTGTACAAGACTATCGTTTACATGTTAAGGCATGGCAACATCATTTTGCTGCTATTTTTGGCGTAGAAGCATTAACTCGTGTACGTGGTTTTTCACCGTCCGAAATGGCGTTACCCAATCATCCAGACGTGGCGTATGAATTTGTTAAAATCCTAAAAGATTGCGGTTATCAATGGGTATTAGTACAAGAGCATACGATTGAATTAGCTGAAACAGGGCATGGTGTGGAACAAAAACATTTACCACACTTGTTGACGTGTACCAATTCAGAAGGCAAATCTGTTTCCATCATCGCCTTAATCAAGACGCAGGGCAGCGATACCAAACTCGTCGCACAAATGCAGCCGTATTACGAAGCCGCTAGCTTGTCACGTTGGGAGTATAAAAATCATTCCGTACCGCCATTGGTTACACAAATTGCCGACGGTGAAAATGGTGGCGTCATGATGAATGAGTTTCCAGACAAGTTCTTTGAAGCAATGCGTAATAGCTCCTACTCCGATACGCCTGCAATGAATGGCACCGAATATTTAGAACATTTCTTTGCGAGCACGGGTTTAACGGAGAAAGATTTAACCGTTGTACAACCGATTATGCAAAAACGGATTTGGGATAGATTTAAAGTAGGCGCAGGTGCTGAAAAATTAACCAAGACTATCAATGAATTACAGAAAGAAGATCACCGTTTTCACATGGAAGGTGGTAGTTGGACGAATAATATTTCATGGGTTGAAGGTTATGAAAACGTATTAGGTCCAATGGAAAAAGCCAGCTCATTATTCCATGACAAAGTATTGTCGCAAAACATCCCTAGCGATGATCCACGTTATCGCAATGCCTTATTGCACTTAATGATGTCACAAACGAGTTGTTATCGTTATTGGGGACAAGGTTTGTGGACTGACTACGGTCAAGAAATTTGTCGTCGCACTAGCGATATTATCAATTACGATTTTTAATTTAATGATCTAACATACTCCCCATAGCGCAAGCTAGGGGATTTACCGCTTTTTTAGTGAAAATTTAGTTAATTGCATATTTTTTCATTCGATACAACAAAGTATCCCGCGTCAAACCCAATAAACGTGCCGCCTGACTTCTATTACCATAAGTTTTAGTTAATGCCTGTTGAATCATTTGCTGTTCCAAATCCTGTAAATCAATGCCGCTTTCAGGCAATTCAAATTGTTTGATACTTGTTTTAATCGCAGTGATTTTAGTATGAAATTCAACAGGCAAATTACTTGGCTCAACTATTTGTCCACTAAGTAAAATTAACATCCGCTCACAAAAATTACGCAATTCACGGACATTGCCTTGCCATGAATAATATTTCAATAATTTTAAAGTCGCTTTACTGTAAATAGGTGCAGGTAATTGATATTTATCAGCAAGTTGCTGTGTTATCGCATGAATTAATAAACTAATATCCTCACAACGTTTGCGCAATGGCGGCAATTCTAATGGCACGATATTCAAACGATAATATAAATCTTGTCTAAATTCACCTGTTTGTGATAGCGCGTACAAATCCCGATGAGTCGCTGCAATCACGCGCGTGTCCACCTTTTCCGTTTGCTGTTGACCGATTGGTTGACATTCACCTGATTCTAAAAAACGCAAGAATTTGGCTTGAATAGACAATGGTAATTCACCGATTTCATCTAAAAATAATGTACCGCCTTGTGCTGCTTGAATTTTACCTTGCTGATGTTGTATCGCACCAGTAAACGCGCCTTTACGATGTCCAAATAATTCTGATTCAACTAATTGCTCTGGCAACGCGGCACAATTAATTATGACAAATGGTTTATTAACGCGCTGACTATGATTATGAATAGCGTGCGCAAGCAATTCCTTTCCGGTGCCACTTTCACCTAACAACAATACAGTCGCGTCAGTACGCGCAACAATTTGTGCCACACGCAAAGTATTAGCAAATTCCGGAGTTGTTCCAAGTAAATGTTTGAATGCGTTAGCCATTATGTTTCCAGCAATGTCATAAATTTAAATAATTATAAGTTCATTAAACGTTTAGGTGCAATACGTCCATCATCTAACACGCAACCGATGCCAATAAATGCTTGTTCTGTTGTAAATAATTTAACCCAACCTTCAGAAGGTGCATGGGCGACCTGCACAGCTTGCCCTTGACGGACGTAAAAACTTAAATCTTCAGACAAATATAGAGTAGGTAAATGTGGCAAAGCAGATTCAATTGGAATTAATAAGTTATCTAAGGCGGTAAAATCTGGCATTTGTTGTAACATCTCGAAATCTAACATATTTTTATAATGTCCGACTTGACTACGATGCAAAGCACTCAAATGCGCCCCACAGCCTAGTGCCTCGCCAATATCTTCAGCTAAAGTACGGATATATGTACCTTTCGAGCAATGCACATCAATAATCAATTTTGGCAAACTAATATCAATAATATTAATGCTATAAATAGTGATTGAACGTGTTTCACGTTCTACTGTTTGCCCTTCGCGTGCCAATTTATATAACGGTTGCCCATGATATTTTAACGCAGAATACATAGGCGGTAACTGCTGTTGCTCGCCGATAAAATTTAGAATAATTTGCTTAATTTTTCTTTCATCAACATTATCAACTAAGCGTTGTTGCAATATTTCACCTTCACTATCGGCGGTTGTAGTCGTCACACCTAAATGACATTCAGCAATATAATGCTTATCTGCATCAAGTAGAAAATGAGAAATTTTAGTTGCCTCGCCTAAACATAACGGCAATAAACCGGTTGCCAGTGGGTCTAAACTACCTGTATGTCCTATTTTGTTTGCATTATATAAACGTTTAATTTTTTGTAAAATAGCGTTAGATGTTATGCTTATTGGTTTATTAAGCAATAAAATACCGTGTACATCACGACCTTTACGCCTTCTCGCCATCGCCTTCATCCCCTTTTGGCGCGACCGAATCAATTAAAGCACTTAAACGGCTGCCTTCTGCAACACTAACATCATATTTAAACTGTAGACGTGGCACAGTGCGAATATTATTGATACGTTGTGATAAATGATGACGCAAAATCCCTGCTCTATGAGCAAGATACGCGATTGCATCTTTTTGGTCTAATTCACCACCAAAACAAGTAAAATAAACAATTGCATTTTTTAAATCGGGCGAAGTATTAACCTCAGAAATCGTGAGCATACCAAGCCGTTTCATTTCCAACTCACGTTGGATAATATCAGATAACTCTTTTTGAATTAAGCTGTTAATTCGAGTAGGACGTTTAAATTCTTTAGGCATATTAATTGGGTGCAGTTAGCGGAAAAATGTATTTTTTAATTTTGATTAACTATTAAGGGATTTTATGAAGTTATAGAATCTCAAACCTACAAGGCTACTAATCGCTTCTATTATAAAGAAAAAATATATCTTGGGAAATAATATTTGATTGATCCATATTCACCGCCAGTATTTTTAGGACTGATAATAGTTTACATATCAATCACATTTCAAAATATAGGATTTAATATACAAAAATATAAATACAAACGCATTACATAATGATTTATAAAGTATTTTCCCAAACAATTTTACATAATTAGGTTGAAAAATAAATTTTAATTCTAAATTTACCAAAAAAATTTTGCTCAAAATGAATCTATTAACTCACAACAGTTTTTAGGGTACAATAATTAGCATTTATTTTCGACCTAAATTTAATTCATGTTAAGCAAAAAAAACTATCAGAAAATTGAAATCTGGAATGATACGGCTAAAACATATCCACATCAATGTTTACACCATCTCATTGAATTACAAGTAAAAAAGACACCAAATATAACTGCTGTTAGCATAGACAATCACGCACTGAGCTATCAACAACTGAATCAACAAGCGAATCAATTAGCACATTATTTGGTTGAGTTAGGTGTAACGACGGATAATATTGTCGGCGTGTGTGCTGAACGTTCCCTAGAAATGGTAATAGGTTTATTGGCAATTTTAAAAGCAGGAGCGGCTTATTTACCATTAGACCCAGATTATCCAGCAGAAAGATTAGCTTTTATGCTAGATGATGCACAAATTAGCATTATTTTGACTCAAAATCATATTAATCTACCTCATACTACTGCGCAACTTATTAATTTAAATAAAATAAACTATCAAAAATATCCAACAAAAAACCTAAATATTACAGTTGGACTAGATAACCTAGCCTATGTTATTTATACCTCTGGTTCAACTGGCAAACCAAAGGGTGCAATGAATACCCATTTAGCAATAAGTAATCGCTTATTATGGATGCAGGATGCGTATAATTTAACCTTACAAGACAAGGTGTTACAAAAAACGCCATTTAGTTTTGATGTATCGGTATGGGAATTTTTCTGGCCATTAATGACTGGGGCACAGCTCGTCATGGCGAAGCCTAAAGGGCATCGAGACCCGAATTATTTAGCACAACTGATTGCACAACAACAAATCACAACATTGCATTTTGTACCCTCTATGTTACGAATTTTCTTAAATACGTCACAATTATCACTTTGCACGAGTTTAAAACGAGTATTTTGCAGTGGTGAAGCCTTATCAGTCGAATTACAAAATCAATTTTTCCAACATTTTAGCAAAGTTGAATTACACAATTTATACGGTCCGACAGAGGCGGCTGTAGATGTCAGTTTTTGGAGCAGCCAACCAAATGAGCAAGGGTACACAGTCCCGATAGGTAAACCCATTGCTAATTTACAACTTTACATTTTAGATCAACAAAATCAATTAGTTGAAATTGGTGAGACGGGTGAATTGCACATTGCTGGTATAGGTTTAGCACGCGGTTATTTAAATCGCCCTGAGCTGACTGGAGAAAAATTTATTTACCTTGATTTACCAACTGGCAAGATCAGAATGTACAAAACTGGTGATTTAGCGCGTTATCGGGCAGATGGTAATATTGAATTTTTAGGAAGAATGGATTATCAAGTTAAAATTCGTGGTTTTCGCATCGAATTAGGAGAAATTGAAACTTATTTAAATCGACATCCCGCGATTGCAAAATCAGTTATCACGCCTATAGAACAACAACATGATACGAAACTTGTCGCCTATGTCGTGCCAAAACAAAACACACCATTATATCGTTGGCTAAACTTACAGCAACAAGATAAATTAGCAAATCAACACAGCTATGAATTACCAAATGGTATGACAATTATTCATCAAAATAAAGATGAAACTAATTTTACTTACCAAGAAATTTTTATTGAAAACAAATATTTACAACATGGCATTACTATTCCACAACAATCAACTATTTTTGATGTTGGTGCAAATATTGGCTTATTTAGTTTATTTGCAGCACAATACCCTAATGTAAAAATCTATGCTTTTGAGCCAATTGCTGCTATTTTTAAAAATTTAAGCATAAATAGTGAAATTTATAATTTAAACGCGACATTATATGCCTGTGGTTTAGCAAATGAAAATACGACCGCCGATTTTACTTATTATCCGCATATTTCATTAATTTCGAGTTGTTTTGTCGAAAAAGGTACAAAAGAACAAATTTTAACAACTTATTTAAATAAATATCAATACTTAACAACACAACAAAGTTTAACAACAAAACGTTTTGAATGCACATTGCGTACATTGTCAAGTGTTATTGCTGAAAATGAGATACAACAGATTGATTTATTAAAAATTAATGTGCCGGAAAGTGAATTACTAGTTTTACAAGGCATCGAAACGCAAGATTGGCAAAAAATTAAACAAATTGTCATTGAAGTTCACAATAGTGCTGAACGTTTAGATATGATTAAAAAATTATTAACTGCGCATCAGTTTGAATTTACGATTGAGCAAGAACAAAACTTGCAAGATAATGAATTATATACAATTTATGCCAAGCGTCACCACTTTCAATCTTCAATACCTACTGCTTATCAATGGGCAAGTAGCAAAAATGTCATTCACGCATTGCGTCAAACGCTGAATCAAAATTTACCGGATTATATGTTACCTAGTTATTATCATTGGTTGACCGATATTCCTTTGAATCCAAATGGAAAAATTGATCGTAATGCCTTACCTATAATTGATTTGAATCAACGTAATTTACTTGTACCTTATGTTGCGGCTAAAAATGAAAAACAAAGCCATTTAATTAAATTATGGCAAGAATTGCTAAACATTGAAAAAATTGGTATTCACGATGATTTTTTTGAATTAGGTGGACATTCCTTACTCGCAGTGCAAATGCTAGCTAAAATTCAATCTTTATGGTCTGTAGAGCTGGCTTTAAATCAATTATTTTCTGCGCCAACCGTTGCTCAGCTCAGCAATTTAATTGATCAACAAGAACAACCATGCCATTTGGAAAATCGTCCAATAAGCCCGCTCATACCCCTATCTTACTCACAACAACAACAATGGTTTATTTGTCAATTAGAACCAGATAAACCTATTTATAATGAACCAATTACAATTTATTTCCATCAAAAAATAGATGATTATGCGCTAGAAAAAGCTTTAAACCATTTATTGCAACGTCATAGCATTTTACGCACGCGCTTTCAAACTGACAATGCAACACAAGCTTATCAAATTATTGATGATACTGCCTACATAAAATTAGAAACAATTTCTGTAGATAATGAGCAAACCGCTTTAGCAATTGCGCAGCATCAAGCTAAAAAACGATATGATTTACAAAAAGATTTATTAATTTCGGCTATTCTAATCAAACTCACAGATATTGATTATCGCTTATATTTATGTATTCATCATATTTTGATTGATGGTGTTTCTTTTTATCACATTTTCCTACCAGAATTACATCAGGCGTATCAGGCATTTAGTCAGCAGCAATTACCTGATTTAGCAGAAATTAATACAACATATCAGGATTTTGTACAATGGCAACGGCAACAAACTAATTTTTCAACCGAGCTAAATTATTGGGAACATAAATTAAAAAATTTACCAATATTACAATTACCTACAGACTTCCAACGTCCTAAACACAATACATTTAATGGTAAAAACTACTTATTTGAACTTGATAGCGATTTAGTGCAGCAATTAAAGCAATTAGCACAGCAAGAAGGCGTAACATTGTTTATGCTACTTATCACTGTGTTTGCCGTGTTATTGTACCGTTACACTGGACAGAGCGATATTCCAATTGGTACGGTAACAGGAATGCGACAACGTACTGAATTTAAATCTATTTTAGGATTATTTTTGAATACATTGCTACTAAGAACAGATTTAAGTAAAAATCCATCGTTTTTAACATTATTACAACAAATGAAATACGACATTTTGGAAGCCTATCGCTATCAAAATGTACCGTTCACTCAAATCGTTGAGCGGCTCAAACCACAACAAAGTGTTGGATATAATCCATTATTTCAAGTGATGTTTGATTTAGACCCTGAACCCGTTATGACAGGCAGTTGGCAAGCCAATCATTTTGATATTCATACCGATACTGCAAAGTTTGATTTAACTTTAGAGCTTTTTCCGCTTCGAGAACAATTTAAGGCGCGTTTTGAATATAATACAGATTTATTTTCTGAAAAAACAATTAGTTATCTAGCAAGGCATTTACAAAATTTATTACAAAGCATTGTGCGCACACCACTGCAAACTATTGCTCAATTAGCCATGCTAAACGCTGTAGACTATGAAGAATTTGATCAATGGAATCATACAGTTACAGATTATCCAAAGCAAACAATTGCCATTTTATTTGAGCAGCAAGTAGCACGTACACCAGACGCAATTGCTTTGCAGTTTGAGCAAAAAACTTTAACTTATACGGTGTTAAATCAATCAGCGAATCAATTAGCACATTATTTACAACAACAAGGTGTGACCACAGAAAGTTTAGTTGGTGTTTGTATTGCGCGTAGTTGTGAGCTAATTATTGCTTTATTGGGAATTTTAAAAGCAGGTGGCTGTTATGTGCCATTTGATCCAGAATATCCTAAGCAACGTCTTGATTTTATGTTAAAAGATACTGGTATAAAATACATGTTGACTCATAGTCAGTTTGCTGAAATATTACCGTCGGTTGAACACACGATCTACATTGATAACTATGAAAATATTATTACGCAAAGTATAGAAAATGTGCGTTCTGAAGCAAATTATCAAAATTTAGCATATATTATGTATACATCCGGCTCAACCGGCGAACCAAAAGGTGTGTGTGTAACCCAGCAAGGTGTTGTTAGATTAGTAAAAAATACAAATTATATGTCATTCGATGCGGATTTAACTTTTTTACAATTAGCAACGATTTCGTTTGATGCTTCGACTTGGGAAATTTGGGGTAGTTTGTTGAATGGTGCGAAGTTAGTACTTGCGCCCGCACAAACGCCAAGTTTAGAACAGTTAGCAGAAATTATCCTTAAAAATCAAATTACTAGCGCATTTCTAACTGCTGGTTTATTCCATCAAATGGTGGAAAATCACTTGTCTGTCTTGCAAAAATTGCGTTGTTTATTAGCAGGTGGTGATGCGTTATCAGTTTCTCATGTGCAAGCTATTCTGCATAAAACAGAGCATACATTAATCAATGGCTATGGACCGACTGAAAATACAACTTTTACCTGTTGTTACCGAATGGATAAGACAACAAAAATTATTGAAACTATACCAATTGGAAAGCCAATTTCTAATACGCAAGTTTATGTTTTAGATGAATATCAACAGCCTGTTCCAATTGGCGTGATAGGCGAATTATATATTGCAGGCGATGGTTTAGCACAAAATTATCTTAAACGTCCAAATTTAGCAAAATTTGTTGATGTAACGATACCTTGGCTAGATAAACCACAACGTATGTATAAATCTGGTGATCTAGTGCGTTTTCGTCGAGATGGTAATTTGGAGTTTTTTGGACGTGTTGATTTTCAAGTAAAAATTCGAGGTTTTCGCATCGAATTGGGTGAAATTGAAACCACATTGCAACAGCATTCCGCGATTAAAAGTGCTATTGTCACTATATGGGAACAAAAATCACAAAAATACTTAGTTGCATATTATATTGCTGAACAAGCTATTGATAGCAAGCAATTACAAGATTTTTTACAACAAAAATTACCTTATTACATGATACCGCAATTTTTCATTCAAATGACGAAATTTGAGTTAAATTTGAATGGTAAAGTTGATCGTCATCGCTTACCAACACCAGATACACAAAGCAATATAGGTAATATTCAGTACACCACCGCGCAAACTTTAACCAAAACGGAGCAGACATTACTAGAAATATGGAAAAAACTATTGCCTATCACTGATTTTTCTATTGATGATAACTTTTTCAAATTAGGAGGGCATTCTCTGTTAGCAACTCAAGTTATTTCTAGGGTAAATCAACAATTTAGTTTACAGTTGCCACTACGAAGTATTTTTGAAACTTCAACAATTAGACAGTTAGCCAAACAAGTAGATACGCTGATTTGGATGCGTTCTGATTCAGACTCTCAAACCGAAAGAGAAGAAGGTGAATTATGAACATCGCAGAATTTTTAGCTGATTTACAAGCAAAAGATATAAAATTGTGGGTTGAAAACGATAAACTCCGCTATAATGCGCCAAAGAGTCAATTTACGGTTGAAATGCGCGAATGGATCGCTCAAAATAAATCTAATATTATTGAATATTTAACTGCAAAACAAACTATTATAACACCTGTTTCGCGTGATCAACCTTTACAACTCTCTCCTGCACAACAACGCTTGTGGTTTTTAGAGCAGTTGGATAGCGAGGCGGCAGCTTACAATATTCCCTACGCAGTACGTTTGACAGGACAATTAAATATAACAGCATTACAAAATAGTTTTATTAATATTATTCAACGCCATGAAATATTGCGCACCAACTTTCAATTACAAAATGACCAAGTAATTCAAATTATTAGACAAGATTTCCAATTTAGTGATTTTTTTGAGCAACTGGACATTAAATTAAGTGAAACTGAACAATATTTAATTCAGCAAGTAAAAAGACCTTTTGATTTAAAAACTGATAATTTAATAAGAATTATTTTAATTCGGCATAGTGATGAACAATACACGCTATTTATCAATATTCATCATATTATCTCTGATGGCTGGTCAATGGATATTTTTCTCGATGAATTAACTACTTTCTACGAAGGTAAGCATTTATCATCATTATTTATTCAGTATGCAGATTATGCTACTTGGCAACGAAACAGATTGCAAGGCAGTATGTTGGTAAATCAATTAAATTATTGGAAACATAAATTAGCACACATTCCAGCACAATTAGATTTACCCTTTGATTATCAACGTCATGCGATTCAAACTTATCACGGTTCAACTGAAAAATTAATATTTAGTGCGGAATTATCTAAAAAAATTATTTCATTAGCAGAAAAACAACAAACTACTTTATTTATCACCTTGCTAACCGCTTGGAAGATTTTATTGTATCGGCACACTGGGCAACACGATATTGTGGTGGGTACGCCAATTGCGGGTCGTAATCAACAAGAAACTGAGAATTTAATCGGTTTTTTTGTTAATACTTTAGTTATTCGCACAAAATTACAAGCAAAGCAAACTTTTATAGAGACTTTACAACAAGTTAAACAAACTGCTTTAGAAGCTTATTCACATCAAGATGTTCCTTTTGAGCAATTGGTTGCTGAATTACAGCCTGAGCGCGATTTAAGCTACACACCTATTTTTCAAGTAATGTTTGTGTTTCATCAGAATGAACCTATTAAAACACTTAAACTTAAAGAGATTATAGTTGAAGCTTTACCAGAAATAGATATTGCAGCAAGTAAGTTTAATTTGAATTTTCATGTATGGATTCAGCAACAACAACTATATTGCAAGTTATATTACAATACTGATTTATTTAAACAACAAACGATTCAATGGATATTAAGTCATTTCAAGAACTTATTGCATTCCATTGTTGAAAAACCTAATGAAAAAATTACACGTTTATCTATCCTTAATCCAGATGATAAATTTAAACAAAATGCCATACAACCATCACAATTTTTTACTCCATTTGAGATAAAAGATACTGAACAGACAATTATTAGCCGTTTTAAGCAATTTGTCGATAAATACCCTTATAAAATAGCTGTAAAAACAGATACTTACAATTGGAACTATAAACTTTTAAATCAAAAATCCAATTGTGTAGCACATCATCTGCTCAAAACTTGTACTGCTCAAGATCAGCGTATTGCTTTGTTATTTGAACACGACGCGCCAATGTTGGTGGGAATGCTGGGCGTGCTCAAAATAGGTAAAACTTATGTACCGCTACATATCGAGCACCCTATAGAGCGATTGCGTATCATTGTTGACGACGCGCAAGCTGGTTTAATTATTAGCCAAAATAGCTGTATGTCTTTAGCGCAGGAGCTTAGTCAGGGCATTCGACGCATAATAAATGTGGATAATTTGCAAGAAAATAACAAAAATGATCCTAACGTATATATTTCACCACAAACACCTGCTTATTTACTCTATACTTCTGGTTCAACTGGACAACCAAAAGGTGTTATGCAAAATCATTGTAATGTATTGTTTTATATCAGAAATTATACTAATAGCTTACATATTTCACACCATGATCGCTTATCGCAATTTGCTTCCTATAGTTTTGATGCAGGTATGATTGATATTTTCGCAACTCTTTTAAATGGCGCGACTTTATATCCAATTAATATAAAAAAGGTTCATTTGAACGATTTAGCTAAAATATTAATTAAAAATAAAATTACTATTTATCATTCTACACCTACGTTGTTTTATCACTTTATGTCATGTCTGACGGGTGGCGAAAATTTTCAACATATCAGAATTTTAATTTTAGGTGGTGAAACAGTTAAAAAGCAACATGTGATATTTTATAAAAAGTATTTTTCAGATAATTGTTTATTTGTTAATGCGATAGGACAAACAGAATCATCATTTAATTCGCAATACTTTATAAATAAAAAAACTGAGTTAAATAAGTTAATTGTGCCGATTGGTTATCCAATGCAAGATATTGAAATTTTGTTACTGGATGAGGAAGGAAATGATGCGGGTATTTATGGTGAAATTTCGATTAAAAGTCAGCATATTGCTCTAGGTTATTGGCGTAAATCATCGTTAGATAAATCAAATTTTAATTATTTAGAAAACGAAAAAACTTTTATTTATCGCTCAGGTGACATGGGGCGTTTGACTGCAATGGGGTATTATGAGTTTTTGGGTAGAAATGATTTTCAAGTTAAATTACGTGGTTTTCGTATTGAATTAAGCGAAATTGAAGCCGTTTTAACCCAGCAGAAATATGTAAAAAATGCCGTCGTTACATTGCACGAAAAAGCTAATGACAAAGCTTTAGCTGCTTATGTTGTTTTAGTAGATGAAAATATGGATATTAGCATTTTACGTGAGGCTTTGGAAGCGCAATTGCCTGATTATATGGTACCTGCTTATTTCACAGTATTGGATAAATTACCATTAACACCAAGTGGTAAAATCGACCGTAAAGCTTTACCTGAACCAGAAAAAATCGTTAATACAAATAATTTTATTGCACCACGTAACGAAATAGAAATTAAACTAACAAAGATTTGGGAGAAAGTGCTTGATGTTTCACCCATAGGCATAAATGATAATTTTTTCGATTTAGGTGGGCATTCCTTATTGATGATTACACTTTTGAGTCAAATTAATAAAATCTTTAGTAAAAATCTCGAATTGACTACCTTATTCCAAGCACCAACTATTGCTACTTTGGCACAACACCTACAAGGTGATTTTATTTATGATTTACCTGCTTCAATCATTCCAATGCAGCCCAAAGGTTCACGTATGCCATTTTTTTGTGTAGCTGGTGCAGGTGGTGGCGTGCATTGGTTTAATGAATTAGCAAAAGAATTAGCTCCTGAACAACCATTTTATGCTTTAGAAACAATGGCTTTAGAACCACTCCCACATTATGAAAACAAAAATCGTAGTCAAGCCCAAGCGATTGAATTTGCTAAAGTGATTCGCCAAGTACAACCACAAGGTCCCTATCACATCGGTGGTTATTCCTATGGTGGTATCGTGGCACATGAGATGGCTTGTCATTTACAAAGTTTGGGTGAAAAGGTCAATTTATTAGTTTTTTTAGATAGCTGGAATCCCATAGTAAGTACGCCGTTCCACATTCAGCTCTTGCGCTGGAGTAGATATTTTTATCGTTTACCTCTTAAATTTAAATTTCCATTTTTACGCACTGAAATAAAAAGATTATTGAGTTTAATTTATAAGCGATTTTTATTGATATTTTATGGTCATCAGGCAATTTCTAAGCTAAAACGTATGGATACTAATGAGTTGCGTTACTCTCCTAGTTTTTATAAAAGTGAAGGGCGTGTTGTTTTGTTTCGTTCCAGCGGTATGAGTATCATTGCACCTAAAGATAAAAATTATGGCTGGCAAGATATAATTGATGGCAAAATTGATGTGTATTCTATACCGGGTAATCATTATGAAATTTTAAGCCAACCTAATGTTGGATTTATCGCTGATAAGATACATTTTCATCTAATTAATACAAAAAATTAACACTTTTATTAGTTAAATTGTAAAACATCTAAGCGATATTCCACCTAAAAAATCCTATAGATACAGAAAAGATATTAAAAAGGCTATTTAATGTTGCAACAACTTCAATACTTGCATCAACAAGGTGTATTATCTAGTTTAGATATGTATTTAGCGTTATATTTGCAAAAGTTAGCAGGGGTTGAAAATGATTTTTTTTTACTTGCAACAGCATTAACTAGCTATTTCACCACACAAGGACATATTTGCATTAATTTGCAACAATTGGCTGATACGCGCTTTCCATTTGAGGGTGAAGTTGAACCCATTCAATGTCCTGATTTAGCTACGTGGCAGCAAGCACTCAGTTCGCACCCGATGGTTGGGAAAGTTGATGAGTTTAAACCATTAATTTTACAGGATAATTTTTTATATTTATACCGTTATTGGCGATATGAGCAACAGCTTGGGCAAAAAATATTACAACGTATTCAGCACAACAATCAAGAAATTGATGAAACTTCATTAAATCAGAAATTAGATGAATTATTTATTGAGCAAAATGATGAAATAGATCGGCAAAAAGTTGCAGCAAAAACAGCAATATCGAAAAATTTTTGCATTATATCTGGTGGACCTGGTACAGGTAAAACAACAACTATCGTTAAAATTTTATTATTACTATTACAATTTAATCTAAAAATACGCATCGCATTAGCTGCGCCAACAGGAAAAGCGGCTGCACGTTTACAACAAGCAATCCAAAACAGCGTATCACATTTAAATTTTTCAGAGGCATTATTAACTGCTATTCCACAAGAAACTTATACAATTCACCGTTTATTAGGTACGATACCTAAATCACCTTATTTTCAAGCTCATGCGCAAAATCCATTACCTTATGATGTGGTGATTGTTGATGAAGCTTCAATGATTGATTTAGCATTAATGGCAAAATTAGCTGATGCCATTCCAGCAACGTCACGTTGGTTAATGTTGGGCGATAAAGATCAATTAGCTTCTGTTGAGGCAGGTAGTGTGTTAGGTGATATTTGTGCTGGTTTGAATGCCACCGCACCAATTCAAGAACATATTGTTTTATTAGAAAAAAGTTATCGTTTTCATGCACAAAGTGGCATCGGTGTATTAGCAAGTTGTCTAAAACAAAACCAAGCCAAACAAGCATTATCAATAATAAAGCAGGAGAAATTTAATGATATTATGTGGCAAGATATTGCAGAACCTAATCATTTGTTATTACAATTAAAAACGATAATTAATCAGCATTTTGCTGCTTATTTGCAGACTTTTGAGCCTGATCAAGCTTTGGATTGTTTTGAGCAATTTAGGGTATTATGTGCATTGCGTCGTGGTGCGTATGGTGTTGAAAATGTAAATCGGATTATTGAGCAAATTTTAATTAATCAAAATCTTATTCAATCTGGTTATCGTTGGTATCATGGACGACCTGTTATGATTACACGTAATGATTATACATTAAAATTATTCAATGGCGATATTGGGATTATTTTACGCAATGCTGAAGGTGAATTAATGGCTTATTTTCGTTCTCCTGATGGAGAAGTTCGCAATTTGTACCCGCATCGGTTGCCAGAGCATGAGACGGTTTATGCGATGACAATTCATAAAAGTCAAGGTTCTGAATTTGAACATGTTTTAATGTTATTGCCTAACCAATCGTCACCTATAATTAATCGAGAATTAATTTATACAGGAATTAGCAGAGCAAAACAAACTGTATCTATTTGGGGAGATGAAAATGTGTTTTTGCAAGCAGCTTGTCAAACGGTACAACGTCAATCTGGCTTGACGAAAATATTATATCAATCTTAATTATAATTTTATTTAATGATAATTTGGTTACATCTTTTTTCTCGTGCCGCATGGTCTGATCTTCATAACTGTTTAATTTAACAAGCAAAATACTGCTGGCAATATCGCTTAATACTTTCTACGCTTTCTAATAAACAAGGTGTCATCTTGAGTACCTCTTGGAATATTTGTAGTATTTTCGTTTGGTTGTATTCATGAGCAATCTCATTGCGCAACAAACGACAATCAATAAATTGTTCAGCACTCTCGACTAAGCCTTTTTTTTCTGCCCGGTAAATTCTATCCCTGACAGTTCCCTCAGTTTCTAAGTCTATCTCATCAATCAAACGTAGCATTTTTTGAATAATAAGATCACATAAACGCGCAAAACGACTGGTAAGTGCTTCAAATTTTTCTAATTCATCAATATTATAATTTTCTTTAATGCCAATTTGACTACATCTTTGTTGCGAAATAGCCAACACTTTTGCCGCATCATCAAGCAAAGTCAACTGCTGTCGCAATAAAACGTTAAATTTTTGCTTCATAATAAAATTGCATGTTCAAAAATAAGTGCAACAAATGGGTCGCTATCTATATCTTTAGTAAAAACCATATCTAATTTTTGCTCTTCAATTAAGTCAAATAACCTTTTTTTAACTGCAAACTGCGCATCCCAATCCATTTTGGAAACCACTAAAATATCTATATCACCGCCTTTGGCGGCTAAATCAGTTCGAGAACCAAAAAGATATATCTTAGCATCGAGGTCGGATGCAAAAACAGCTTGTTTTATTTGTTTAATAGTATCAACATGCAAACGTATATTCATGATATTAGTGTAAAATTTAAATAAACCGTAAATATAACTGCTATTAAGGTCCTTTTATAGCCTCAAAACACTTTTTATCGTATATATACAACTTTTAATACATTACGCTTAACCGCGCTGTTCAATTTCGAGAAGTAAATTATCCGTCGTTTTAACAAGAGTTGGCACATAAAACGGCTCTCCGTTGGGATGAGGAAAATTCTTTTTGCATGATGCTGCTGCCTCAGTGGCTCATTCGCAGTAATTATTTACTGTCGTAGATGTTAAAGCGATTTTATGGCGATTCAGTTTTTTAGATGAATAATTCAAAAATTCCTACGATGCCATTGCTAACTCAGCTTCTACTAATATTTCTTCACGAATTTCCGCAATATGTAAAATATTTTCAAATTTTACCGCATAATCAGAAATTTCCAAAGCGTGATCTAACCCGTTGATAATCTTACGTGCATTGATGTAATCCACTTTATTATGATTGATGTAGTCAGATAATTTACGCCCTGTAAACCAGCCTTCACGCATTCCAATTAATAAAATGTCACTCGCAATTTGTGGGTCTAATGCTAAATCTGGGTCAGCCACTAAATCAATTGGTTCTGGATAACGTTCAGAGAGTTTATTTAACGCATTGGTCGCGCGTAGATAATTGCTTTTGAAAGTGAGTTGCACGTAACCGCGTCCACGATAACGAAAGCCATCACCAACTTGATCATTGCCATAACGACCGTCATATTTACGAAAATATTCACGTCGCCCACGTTCATAAATTGGTTGGAAAGTCTGTGCGGTTTCGTGATATATCGTTGCTAACATATAGGCGGCATGAGGAATATCTGTTAAAAATGGGTCTTCCGCAAAGGCTTCAAGTACATTATTTAGACCGTCAACCTGATCTTGGTTTAATTTCCCAAAATGTAAGCGGTAGCTATCAAAAAAAGCTTTTCCATTGGTTATAATCATCGGTAACATCCTTTTGCAAATAGATATTTTTCTATGCCCGCAAAAAGTGTTCCATTAATAAGTTGATGAAAAATAAGGAAATTGAAAATGTACATCATAGATTCTTAGCCAATACCTGTTAAAATATGGTCAATTTTTTCTTAGCACCTCGCTACCAAAAGGTGTGTGACGCTTTTTTCTTAGCACCTCGCTACCAAAAGGTGTATGACGCTTTTTTCTTAGCACCTCGCTACCAAAAGGTGTATGACGCTTTTTTCTTAGCACCTCGCTACCAAAAGATGTATGACGCTTTTTTCTTAGCACCTCACTACCAAAAGGTGTGTGACGCTTTTTTCTTAGCACCTCGCTACCAAAAGGTGTATGACGCTTCGCTTATACACTCTACGAGCCAAACATATCATGAATATTTTTCATTAACTTATTGAATTAAAAAATATTTTCTGCTGGAGGAATGTGGCTACGACGGACATGGTTTTGTCCTTTGTAAATAGGTGTATTGTAGGGTGAGGATGTCAAAATAAAAATTACTGCTGATTTAAGATCATTCCTCCATCAATTGGAAATCGCTTTTTGTCACGCCACACGTCGGACATACCCAATCATCAGGAATATCTTCCCATGCAGTGCCTTTTGGAATACCTGAATCAGGGTCGCCTACTGCTTCGTCATAAATATATTGACATACAAGACAGATATATCTTTTACTAGCCATTTTTTAGCTCCTTTCAGTTGACTAATAGACGGAGTACGATACCGAAATTATGCAAAATACTCAACCTCCAGTGATATTGGTTTTTGCGGGCAATGATCCAACAGGTGGAGCGGGATTAACTGCTGATACTCAAACACTTGCATTAATAGGTTGTCATATCGCGCCGATAGTAACTTGTACGACGATTCAAGATACTCGTAACGTTTATCAAATTTTACCTATGACAAAAAATCATATTTTGCAACAAGCTGAAATTATACTAAAAGATATGCCAATTGCTGCAATTAAATTAGGGTTATTGGGCAGTCTAGGAGCAGTTGAAGCTGTTGCACACATTTTGCGAACTCATACGCCTCTCCCCGTTATTTTTGACCCAATTTTAGCCGCAGGTGGTGGGCAAAATTTATCAAATCAAGTGCTACAAAATGCGCTTATGACGCAGATTGTACCGTATACCACTGTGATAACGCCAAATACACAAGAAATACAAAAATTAACCGGTTTGAGTAATTGGCAATTGGCTGCGAATCAATTGATTGCGCAAGGTTGTGATTGGGTTTGTCTAACGGGTAGTCATGATAAAACTGATAAGGTTATCAATCGATTGTATCATCAAAATGTCAAGGTTTGGCAATGGGCGCGGTTGGATAATACTTATCATGGTTCTGGTTGCACGCTTGCGGCAAGTCTGAGTGGATATTTAGCACAGGGCTTTGATATGGTAAGCGCAGTTGAAGCTGCTCAACAACTTACTTATCGTAGTCTACAAAAGGGTTATCAAGTAGGTCAAGGTCAGTGGTTGCCATATCGTTTTTTTAAATAAATAGTTCTTAGGAGTTACGCAGTTCATACGAAAATTTTACTCTAATGGTGTTATTTGTTACGATGTAAATCCTCGTTCTACGCGCCGCGTAGAATGAGCCACTGACGCACTGCGTCAGGTTGTAGTGGACGCTGGTGCGTCCTTGTTGCTTCCCAACGGAGAGCATTGGGACGAGGAATACTTTGAACTCAACTACGTCACTCCTAAAATAAATAGTTCTGTAAACGAATGTTAGTCTAAAGAGACGAGGTTTTGTAAAGACAAGACATGCCTTGTCTCTACGATGTGAAAGAAAATATTGATTTTTTTAACATATTTCTTAGATTTCAAACCGGTTCTATACAGGCTTGATATTCTCACTGGTGACACAAACGCAAGTGCGGTTATAACCTTGAATTTGTGCAGAATGAAGCGCGTTATCAGCATCAGCAATTAGGGTGTGTAACGTTGCACTTTTTGTATCATCGACCGCAGTCAAACCAATACTCACAGTCACATCTAGCCCTTCTGGTTTTAAGCCCATCATATTGATACGCAAAGCTTCAGCTAAACTCTTACCTTTTTCTAAATCAGCGTCACCGATTAATACCGTGAATTTTTTACCAACAAACCGCACAACCATTGTGTCATCATCAAAAAACTCACTTAAAAATTTACCAATGACATGTAGAATATGATCGCCAACAATGTGTCCTTGTACATCATTAATAATTTCAAAATGATCTATATCAATCATCATTAAACACATATTGGGGTGCTGGTTAATAAAAGCCGGTGCCTCGTCTAATAAATAACGTTTGTTACGCACACCCGTTAAACTATCAGTCGTCGCTAAATGATACATATCTCGCGCATAACGACGTAATACATTATGCTGATGTTTAACTAATAGTAACGTTTTTAAGCGTGCAATCAGAACTTCTTCGGTGGTGGGCTTGGTGACAAAATCATTTGCACCTGCATGAAAAATTTCTGCCTGACATTGTTTGTTATCGTCAATGGTGATGATAAGAACTGGCATCTCTTGACGTGAATGGTGTAACTGTGTGCGAATCGCATATAATAAATCACCACCAGTCATCTGCCCTTCTAAGAAAAAATCAGAAAATACAACATCAAAACCCTCATCCTCTTCGCCAGCCGAGTCGGGGTCTGTGGTTGAATTTTTTAATAATTGCAACGCCTTTTCAGCACTGGTTACATGCGTGATGTACAAACCATGTTTTTCCATTAAAGTTTGCGTCGCCTGCGCAGTGCCTAAACTATCCTCAACATACAAAACCCGTCCAACTAAACCAGAATGACGTTGAGATACATCCTTAATAAAATCAACCAGCTTTTTATAACCTAATGATTTATTGAAGTAATCGGTTACACCAGCAGAAAAACCTTCACGTAACAAACGTGTATCAGCATCACTCGATACCACAATTACGGGTGTGAGATGTTGTTTCTCACTTTTACGGATTTCATGACACAGATCGAGACCGTCCAAACCCGGTAGCAATAATGAGGTGGTAATAAGATCAAACTTTTCTCGGTACAAATACTCTAACGCTTCCTCTGCACTACCACAGGTGACAATATAAGCATCTTGCATTTCTTTTTGAAGAATGTGAGAAATAATTGAACGCGCCACCTCCGAGCGATCAACAATCATAATCCGAGCAGTTTTAGGGGTTCTCACTCTAGTCATCGTTATCTACTATGCGGTGTTGCCCGATCACAGAGATGCCTACAACTAATCTAATTAAATTAAACAAATAGGCTATTCTCATTCATGGTGAGCCTTTAAGAAATGATTTATTATATCATCGAAATTTAGTCAAAGTAGCTTTTTCACAGCTTTTGCCTATAGTACACAATTTATCAGCTTTTTACCATGAATCACTAGAAAAAGCGTGATGAATTGATTAGTATTCCACGCTTATCATCTTTAAGTCTACAGGATGTCATCATGCCAAAACAAAACCGACTTCAATTTTATCATACTTATTTAGAATTGATATTGTACAAAACTTATGCTGACCTACGTGCTGAAACCGAGCGTACTTATTTAGGTTTTTTGTGGTGGGTGTTTGAGCCTATCATGTATATGTTTATATTTTACATTGTATTTGCCATATTTATGAATCATAAAACCGATAATTTTGTTCCCTTTTTACTTGTTGGTCTAACGGTATGGCAATGGATGCAATCTTGTCTTGCACACGGTTCTGAATCCATTCTTGGCTATCGTGGATTAATGCAACATGTGCATTTGCCTAAAGTTATTTTTCCAATTATTCTTATTTTGACAGATTCGACTAAATTTATTTTTATTTTCACCATTTTATTACTTTATCTTTGGGTATCCGGTTTTGAAATTGGTTTGCCTTATTTCGCTTTGCCATTAGTATTATTAATTGAATTAATTTTTATTATGGCGGCGACTTTTTTTTTAGCGGCAATTGTACCTTTCTTACCGGATGTGCGTTTTGTTGTTGAAAAAGTTTTGCAAGCAGTTTTTTTCGCATCCGGAATTTTCTTTCCCGCCAACGTTATTCCAGAACAATACCAATTTTATTTCTACCTCAACCCAATGGCAACTTTAATTGAAAGTTTTAGAGATATTCTCATGTATAATCAATGGCCTCAATGGGATATATTATTATTAATAGGCTTTTTATCTTGTATTGCCTTATTTTTCAGTATTCGTCTTATTGCGCATTTTGAATACACTTATCCAAAGGTGACAATCTAATGAATAAAATTTTGCAATTGGACAATGTAGGAATTTATTACAGACGCAAAGGTGGTTTTTTAGGACTAGGTGGCGATGCTTTTTGGGCATTAAAAGATATTTCCCTAAGCATTTATCAAGGCGAAACTTTAGGGATTATTGGTCGCAATGGCGCGGGAAAAAGTACATTATTACAATTACTTGCTGGTATTTTGCAACCAGATAAGGGTACAATTAAAAAACTAATGGACTACAGAACCTCACTATTAGCATTGCAATTAGGCTTTATTCCTTACTTATCTGGACGCGAAAATGCAATATTAAGCGGCATGTTAATGGGCATGTCACGCAAAGAAGTTGAACAAAAATTACCGCATATCATTGAATTTTCTGAATTAGGTGATTTCATAGACCAACCCGTTATTACCTATTCTTCTGGCATGGGCGCACGCTTAGGCTTTTCTGTAGCGTATTATGCAGACCCTGATGTGTTGTTAGTTGACGAAGTATTAGGCGTGGGTGATGCTGAATTTTCCGTTAAATCCTCTGCGGCTATGTACGAAAAAATGCAATCAAATAAAACAGTTATATTCGTTTCACATCAAACTCAATTAGTCCAACAGATTTGTACTCGTTTAGTATGGATTGAAGATGGATGCACCATTTTAGAAGGTGATCCAAATACGGTTTTAACTGCTTATATGGATTCATTGAATTATAATTAATATTTATTTAAAATAAATTTCAAACGCTGTTCATTAGAAATGTCTTGAGTTTCAGGCTTGTTTGGCAATACCTCGTCCAACAAGCTATGCAAATCATCTAGCAACTTGACTTGTTCATTTTTATCAAAAACAGCTTGCGTATTTGAATGTAAAAATTGTTTTTCTTCATCCGTTAGTGGTTGCGCTGTCAGTACCACAACTGGAATTTTTGTCCAATACGCATTTTTACGGAAAATCTCTAAAAATTGAAAGCCATTCATTACTGGCATATTCAAATCTAAAATAATTAAATCTGGTTGTTTTTTCGCTAAATGTTCTAAAGCCACTAATCCATTTTCTGCTTTAAATACACGCCAACCTGCATTTTGTAAAACTTCTGCACAGGTTTCACGGCAAATCTCATTATCTTCAATCAACATCACCAATTGAGTTTGCTCGTTATTAATCTGATGTTTACTTAAAAGTTGTGTCAACTGTTCAGAACGCACCGGTTTAGTTAAATAATCAATCGCACCTAGCGTTAAACTTTTTTGCTCAGAGATTTCAGCTCCTGAAATGGTGATCACGGGAATATCCACTAACAAATTGTTTTGCTTTAATTTTTTTAATACCCACCAACCATCATTAGGTTGCGGCATGTGGATGTCCAATAAAATTGCATCGGGGCGTAATTTATTAGCTAAAGTCAGTCCTTCCTCGCCATTTTTAGCCAAAGCAACAGCATAACCTGCTTGAGTGAGATAATCCTTAAAAGTTTGCAATATTATCTCATCATCATCAATGACCAATATAACACCCTCTTTTTTAGGCTTATCTTCTCGTTTTATACCGTTTTTTGGGTGAATAATTGTATAAGTCGGAATTCGTACTGAAAATGTGCTACCATAACCGAATTCACTAGTTACTTGAATTTTCCCGCCCATCATCTCAACAAATTCTTTTGTAATCGTCAAACCCAAACCCGTACCACCATAACGCCGAGTAGTAGACGCATCTGCTTGAGTAAAGGGATGAAATAACTTATCTTGTTGCTGCTCGGTCATGCCAATTCCCTCATCAATCACACAAAAACCTATCCATTCGCCATCAATGTCAATATAACGTGTTGTTTGTAAAATTACAGTAGCTTTCTCACTGAATTTCAAAGCATTTCCAAGTAAATTTAAGATAATTTGACGCAATTTAGTCGAATCTGAGAAAATTTCACCTAATTCACCAATTGTTTCTAAATATACTCGATTATTATTTTTTTCTGCAAGTGGTCGTACCGTATTAATCGCCGATTGAAAAACAGGTACAACGGCAAAAGTTTCTAATTCTAATTCCATTTTACCCGCTTCAATCTTGGATAAATCTAAAATATCGTTGATTAAACCTAGTAAATGTTCGCCCGCACTGTGAATTTTTTTTAAATCATCGGTAAAACAATCTTGTTCCGTTGGCAATTCTACTGCTTCCTCTTGCAATAATTCGCTATAACCAAGAATTGCATTTAATGGTGTGCGTAATTCATGGCTCATATTGGCTAAAAATTGACTCTTAGAACGGTTTGCTTGTTCGGCTTCAGATTGTAATTTTTCTGCTAGATTTTTTGCCTCAAATAATTCTGCGGTTCTTTCTAACACTCTTTGCTCTAAGGTATTTCTTGCTTCTTCTAATTCTCGTGTACGCTCTGCAACTGTTTTTTCTAATGATAATTTATGTTGTCTTTCTTGTTCAATAAAGCGTAAATAAGACTTAATTCGATTAATTAATTGATGTGTATCAATCGGTTTTGTCAAATAATCTGCGCCACCAACTTCAAAACCTTTCTGCTTAAATTCCTCTGACTTGTATGCAGCCGTGAGAAAAACGATAGGAATATGACAAGTTTTTTTACGAGAACGGATTAATTTTGCAGTTTCAAATCCGTCCATTTCTGGCATTTGTACATCTAATATAATTAAATCTATAGGTTGTTTGAGCAAAATCGCTAATGCCTCCATACCAGATTCTGCTTGTGTAATGAACGCATCAATATGTTCTTCAATTAAGGTTTTTAATGTAAATAGGTTGTTTTTATTATCATCTACAATCAAAATATGAAATGATTGCTTTATATCCACATTTATCATAAGTATTCTCGAAAAGGTCAATATTATTTTTTATTAGGTGGGTAGCAAAATAGAATAAATCAATTCACGTTGTTAATTCTACTACATAATTAGCTGCGTTTCAGTTACCAATTATCATTGTAATCATTTTCAGTAACTATCTGGTCTAAGTATGCCAATTAGAGCGATATTGAGGTAGACTATAGGGATGAAGAATCAGAGAAATTAAAAAAGCAATTGAGCAAGTTGCTGAAAGAAGTAGAGTAGCTAAGGGTAAAGAATGGGCGATTGAAAACTGCGTTAGTCAATGCCAATAATGATGACCATCAAGCTATTTTAAGTTAGAATGAATAATGTTTGAGACTATGACTTAGACGATTTCTATCGTACAATAAAAGCAAATTATAGAACTAAACGGAAGAGGCTAAATAATGAACATTGAAGAGTATGTGTTTCTAAAAGAATATGTACCGATTCTGCTTTTTATCCTAATAGGACTTGCAGCAGGTGTAGGCTTTGCTGTGGTAGGCTTTCTACTCGGTAAACGCGAGGCTTATGCAGAAAAAGATTCACCGTATGAATGCGGATTTGAAGCGTTTGAAGATGCACGAATGAAATTTGATATACGTTACTATTTAGTTGCTATTTTGTTTATTATCTTTGACTTAGAGATTGCATTTTTATTTCCCTGGGCGGTCGTATTCGATGACGTTGGAATAGTTGGCTTTGTCGCTATGATGATTTTCCTCGCAATTTTGGTGGCAGGCTTTGTTTATGAATGGAAAAAAGGAGCTTTAGAATGGGAATAGAAGGCGTTTTTTCTGAGGGCATTGTCACTACAAGCGCGGATTGGCTCATTAATTGGGCGCGAACGGGTTCAATGTGGCCGGTTACTTTTGGTTTGGCGTGTTGTGCGGTGGAAATGATGCACGCAGGTGCGTCGCGTTACGATTTAGACCGTTTTGGCATTATTTTCCGTCCTAGTCCCCGTCAGTCCGACGTGATGATTGTCGCAGGTACGCTGGTAAACAAAATGGCACCCGCATTACGCAAAGTCTACGACCAAATGCCAAATCCGCGTTATGTGATTTCAATGGGTTCGTGCGCAAATGGCGGTGGTTATTACCACTATTCTTATGCTGTGGTGCGTGGTTGTGATCGCGTTGTCCCCGTTGATATTTACGTCCCTGGCTGTCCACCGACTGCTGAAGCGTTGCTATATGGCATTTTACAGCTACAAAATAAAATCAAACGTAGCACGATTGCAAAAGCAAGTTAACCCTCCGTTCATTGATAATTGGTAACTATTATGGCTGATGCTCGGCAAACCTTATTAGAAAAATTACAACAAGAATTTGGCGATAGCTTGTTATCTACAAACATCGCCTTGAAAGAAATTACAATTGAAATTCCCGCAATCCAAATTATACGAGTCTGTACGCTATTGCGCGACAAATTTGGTTTTGAACAATTGTCTGATCTCTGCGGCATTGATTATTCCACTTATGGACAAGCTGACTGGCAAACTGAAGACGCAAGTAGCACAGGCTTTAGTCGTGGTGTAAGTCAATCTATTCATCAAAAAGAAGTTGAACAAAAACCCCGTTTCGCAGTGATTTATCATTTGCTCTCCATACAACACAATCAACGCATCCGTATTCGCGCATTTACTGAAAATGATTATCCTAAAGTCCCCTCAGTGAACAATATTTGGAATTCAGCAAATTGGTATGAGCGTGAAGCATTTGATTTATTTGGTATTATGTTTGAAGGACATCCAGATTTACGCCGTATTTTGACTGATTATGGATTTATCGGTCATCCATTCCGCAAAGATTTCCCTATTAGTGGTCATGTTGAAATGCGTTATGACCCAGAAAAAGGTCGGGTGATTTATGAACCTGTCAGCATCGAGCCAAGAGTATTAGTGCCGCGTGTGATTCGTCAGGATAATCGTTATACAAAAGCGACAGGGCAGGATTAATAGTATGCCAGAAATTCGTAATTACACTTTAAACTTTGGTCCCCAACATCCCGCAGCGCACGGTGTTTTGCGTCTCGTTTTGGAAATGGATGGCGAGGTGGTCGAACGCGCTGACCCGCATGTAGGTTTATTACATCGCGGCACAGAAAAACTTGCTGAAACAAAGCCTTACAATCAATCTGTACCTTATATGGATCGCTTAGATTATGTGTCTATGATGTGTAATGAGCATGGTTACGTGTTAGCAGTGGAGAAATTACTCGGTATTGATGCCCCTATTCGCGCACAGTATATCCGTACTATGTTCGACGAAATTACGCGCATTTTGAATCACTTACTTTGGATTGGTTCGCATGGTTTAGACGTGGGCGCAATGTCAATGTTTTTATACGCTTTTCGTGAACGAGAAATTTTAATGGATTGCTATGAAGTGGTTTCTGGTGCCCGTTTACATGCAGCATATTATCGTCCCGGTGGTGTCTATCGTGACTTGCCTGACATCATGCCAAAATATAAGCCATCTCAATGGCATAGCCAAAAAGAAGTAGACCGTTTAAATGAAAATCGTCAAGGTTCTCTACTAGATTATATTGAAGATTTTACTAACGTTTTCCCGCAACGAGTTGATGAGTATGAGACTTTGCTAACTGAAAATCGGATTTGGCGACAACGGACAGTGGGTATTGGTGTCGTCTCGCCGGAACGTGCATTACAATTAGGTTTTACAGGACCTATGTTGCGGGGGTCGGGTGTTGAATGGGATTTGCGTAAAAAACAACCGTATGCCGCGTATGATAAAGTAGATTTTGATATTCCTGTCGGGACAAATGGTGATTGTTATGATCGTTATTTGGTTCGGATTGAGGAAATGCGTCAATCTAATCATATTATCAAACAATGTGTAGACTGGTTGCGTCAGCCTGAAAATCAAGGCGCTGTGATGATTGAAGATAATAAAGTCTCTCCACCGAGTCGCCAAGCCATGAAGGAAGATATGGAGGCATTAATTCATCACTTTAAGTTTTTTACTGAAGGTTATTGCCCACCCGAAGGCGAAGTGTATGCGGCAATTGAACATCCAAAAGGGGAGTTTGGCATATACTTAGTGTCTGACGGTGCCAATAAACCGTATCGGATGAAAATTCGCGCGCCGGGTTTTGCGCATTTATCGGCAATGGATGAGATGTCAAAAGGTCACATGTTGGCTGACGTAGTCGCAATTATCGGTACAATGGATATTGTATTTGGTGAAATTGATAGATAGTTTTGAGAGTAAATATCTTGTTTTTGCAAAATTGTGTGGGAACAAGATACTTAATAAGAAATGTTAGATATTCAGGCACGTATTGAAAAAGCACAGCAAAATTTAGCAATTGCGACACTGTCTGTCAGGAGATAAGTGATGCTTAATCATAAACAATTGACTCGTGACGAGAATTGACTCTGACTCGTGACGACGCACCAGCGTCCTACGACATTCATGAAATTTAAAATGAGAATTGAGGAATTCAGATGAAAAAGGACAACTTGTTAGCATAACTATTGAACATGCTCAAGATAATGAAATAGCACAAAGCGAGTGAAGCGAATTTGCTAGATGCTTACTCAGAAAAAGATGCAATTTACGATAATTTATAATTTTACGCTAAAAAATATCATACCCATTTTGATTACAAAAATTAAATTCTTACGGAACTCACCATGTTAGCAACACAAAAACAAGCAACGCCATTATTAACCCCAGAATCTTACGCGCAAATTGATAAATGGTTACAGAAATACCCA
>CAYMCP010000039.1:0-9010 GCA_964388965.1 uncultured Thiotrichaceae bacterium
AATTACTAAGTATAGACAAGTATAACTAAGTTTTCAATAGCTGCTATCTAACCCTTTCGCATAAGTTTTGGTTCTAGTCGTTTTTATTCAAAATATACACCAAAATATAATGGGGATAAGTTTGAATATATAAAAGTCTGCAACACGTAATAAAAAAATTTGGGTGCTAAATTGTACTTTTGGGCATCCCACCTTTTAAGGCGGGAGGGTGTTAATCCGTCATTTTAATGTTGATTTCTACTCGCCGATTTTGTGCCCGTCCCTGTTTGGTATCATTCGAGCTAATGGGCTGACTTTCCCCATAACCAACTGATTGAATTTTACTATCAGGAATACCTTGCTTAATCAAGAAATTAGTTACTGCTTTTGCGCGTCGCTCCGATAAGGTTTTATTATAAGTTGCAGAACCAATACTATCGGTATGACCAGTAATAATAATATTTTTCACATGAGATAATTCACTTTTAATATCTTTTGCAATATGGATTAACACAATTTTACCCGCTTCAATTAAATCATATTTATCAAATCCGAATAATACATCTGTTCCCAAAATTTGTTTAATTTCGCGTTTTACTTCTTGGCAACCGTGCATATCTACTTTTGCCCCAAGCGGCGTACCTAAGCAGCGATCACGAAAATCGGGAATACCATCTTGATCATTATCCTTAGGACAACCAAAACGATTTACTCCGCGACTGATTTCTAGTGGCGTATTCATAGGACAACGGTCACGATAATCTGCGATACCATCTTTATCGCTGTCCTTTGGACAACCATTTGCGTCAACGCCATGTGTCAACTCTTGTTCTGTGTTTTCAGGGCAATCATCTTCGTCGTCGAATATGCCATCATTATCGCTATCAATAATATCTCCACATTGTTTAAAACGACGAGTCGGATTATTAATTGTCTTGGGTGTATCAACGCATACATCGGGCAAGCTAGAAAAAATGGGTTGACCTTTTGAATCTAGTAGGTGATAAGTTTGATCATCAGCCAATACCGATATAGCATATAATGATAGTAAAATCAGTAAGATAAACCTTAACATCATATATTCTCTCTATTGTAGAAAAACCTATGAGAACATACCTAAGTTATTGTGTTGTCGCAAGCAAAATCAACTAGGGCGGAGACAGAACTCTCCCGATACGAGCAGGGTCGTGGAGTGCGTTCCCAAATATCGGGATAAGAAAATGCTGTTGTTTTACACCAATACTTCGGACAGTTTTTGTGAATTATTAAATATTTCAATAAGTTACAAATATAAGCGTTCTTTCGTAAGTTATTGATTTTATTATATGCTTTAAAAAAGTGTCCGAACCATTGTTACACCATATTCAATTTAAAATGATAGGTAATAAACTTCTTGAATTCATTGACAATTTTAAACGAATCTTTTAATAAATCTCGTTCTAACTTATTTAACTTATTTGGCGCGATATAATTATCTAATTCTTCACCATGTTCTAACTTATTCAAGCCCTCTTGTAAACGTAAAGTGGATAAAAATGCTAATGCTTCAATCAATTCAACAGAAAAATGTTTTTCAAATACATCAAGTTGCTGTAAAGTTTTAATTCGCTCGATGGTATTAGTCATTGTTAAGTGGTGCTCTAATGACAGACTGCGCACACCCTGCACAATAGCAAAAATTCCCCCTTTTTTCACATCGAGTTGATTTTTATGATGTGATTTCTCCACGATGAAATTAGTAAAAAAACCTAATGGCGTTTCAAACGATAATGTTGGTTTAGCGAAGTGCGTGAAAAAAGCCTTATTATTTTGTAATTTTTCAAATAAATAGCCTTTTGCTTCACGTAGTAAATCCGCATCACCCGCCACAGAGCACGCATCATAGAAGATAGCTAAATTCATCATATACTGCTCATTTGGTTCTGTAATCCATTTATAAATCTCTTGTTTAAATTCGCTTGAAGATTTACACCAGTAGGGATTAGTTACCATAATGTTACCCGGACAAGATGGATAGCCAAAACTGATTAAAGTTTCAATAAATTTTTTCGTTACTTCCGCTAAACCATCAAATTCAAACCCATCGCGTAAAATAATAGCATTGTCTTGATCAGTTTTTAAAACCTGTTCGCCACGCCCTTCGCTCCCCATAACGAGTAAACAAGAATTTTCAATCAATTCAGGTGGTGCTATCAATGTGTACAATTTTTCAAATATACTTGTATTCAGTTCATTGATTAACTGACTGATATAACGTACTTTTACGCCTTTAGCCTGCATACTTTGAATCATGTGTACTAAGCTTTCACTGGCTTTTTGTAATTGCTCGGTCGTATTGGCGCGTTCAATTTGTACCGACACTAAATGCGAATGGTTGGAAAAGAAACTAAGTAATTCCATTTGATCCAATACACCAATAACCTCATGATTTTCATAAATCACTAAACGTTTAATTCTGTGCCGCGTCATTGTCAATAAGGCATTGAATAAAAAATCATCAGAAGTCATGCCGATTAAATTATAGGTTGCAATATCACCAACAGGGCTATCTACTGATTTACGTTGCAATACAACCTGTTCACGAATATCGGTATCACTAACAATACCAATTTCATCATTACGTTTCACTAAAACTGAGGTAATTTTATGCTGTTTCATCTTTTCAACAGCATTATAAATTGAATCTTCCGCATTAACCATGATAGGTGGACGGATGTAAGTATCTTTGACTTTCGCCACCATAAAAGATGACAATTCTTTGCTATAACGTTGCTCTATGAGTGCATCTAAACGTTCGGAAATGTTTTGATAATAAAATTTCTGAAATGCTTTGTTATTTTCTAATAATGTAGTAAACAGGTCTTTTGGTAATAAATAACAGATCAATTCTTCTTCAACAACGAATTCTCTTTGACTCTTCCCCTCGATTAATGCTACCGCGTCGAATATATCTTGCGAAACGTGCACCGAAACAACTCCATCATCATCAATTTCTTGTACAACCCCTTTGATAATAATGTATAAATAATCTGCTGGGACATGTCGCTTGATTAATACGTCACCTTGTTTGTAATAAGCAATATCCATTGCTTCTGCAACCGCTTCAAGTTCGGTTGGGTGTAGTCTATCAAATGGAGAAATTGCACCTATAAAAGCTTTTTGTTCTAAAACGCTCAATGTTAATCCCTTTGCAGTGTAAAATTAATTACACCATTGTAGCAAGATTTGCTGCATGACAGCATAAAAAAATGTTGCACTGCAAAAATAAATTCAATTGGCTTTTTGACATAAATTACATAAAAAGGTGCGGTATGTTGGATTTAAAAAGGTAATTGTAAATTTGGATCAATCTGCAAAAATTGCTGGCGAAAATCTTGTTGAATACGCGCTAATGCTGTTTTTGTTTCCGCTTCAAATCGAATGACTAAGCAAGGAGTGGTATTTGAAGGGCGTACCAAGCCCCAGCCATCAACGAAATCTGCGCGTAAACCATCAATCGTTATTATATTTGCTTCTGTAAATTTGAAATTGTCCAATATTTTTTGCATTAATACAAAATGTTCACCATCTTGATCAACTTCTAATTTCAATTCAGGCGTACTGACCGCGTTGGGTAAAGCGGCTAGTACCGCGCTTGGTGTACGGCTATCTTTTGCTAGAATTTCTAATAATCGTGCGGCGGTATACAAAGCATCATCAAATCCATACCAACGCTCTTTAAAAAAAATATGTCCGCTCATTTCGCCGCCGAGTAATGCTTGTTCTTGTTTGATTTTTGCCTTGATGAGAGAATGTCCCGTGCGCCACATGATAGGTCTACCACCTTGTTGCGCAATCGTTTCTCCGAGATGTCTACTACATTTTACATCGTATACGATTGTTGCATTGGGATGACGGCTCAAAATATCTGTTGCGTATAAAATCATCTGTCGGTCTGGCCACACGACTTCACCTTGCGCGTCCACAACGCCTAAACGATCACCATCACCGTCAAATCCAAGTCCTAAATCTGCTTTTTCATTTTTTACAGTTTGAATTAAATCTTGTAAATTTTTTAATACAGTTGGGTCTGGATGATGATTAGGAAAATGTCCATCTATTTCGCAAAATAATTCAACCACTTCGCAGCCAAGTGCTTTGAATAATGCTGGTGCTAAATTCCCAGCTACGCCATTACCACAGTCCAGTACAATTTTAAATGGACGTCGGAGTTGAATATCTTGCACAATACGTTGAATATAGTCTTGTTGAACATCTAAACTCTGTAATTGTCCGTCGCTAGAAACAACAAAATCTTGTTGCTCAACACGACGTTTTAAAATTTGAATTGCGTCACCTGATAGCGTTTCCCCATCAAGCATAATTTTCATTCCGTTGTAATCAGAAGGATTATGACTACCTGTCAGCATCACACCACTACCTGTTTTTAAGTGATAAGTGGCGAAATACAGCACAGGCGTAGGGATCATGCCTATATCAATCACATCACGTCCGGTCATGCGTAGCCCTTGAATAAGTGCTTGCACTAACACCGTACCAGACAAGCGACCATCACGTCCAACTAAGATTGTTTGTTGATTTCGCAACGCAGCCTCGCTGCCAATCGCTTGCCCAATTTGGGTGACAATTTCTGTTGTTAAATTTTTACCGACAATACCACGAATATCATACGCACGGAAAATAGACACGAAATGAATCCTTTATTAGAAATTTATCTGCTAATGTTAAATTTTAGCAGCTAAATTCAGCATTTAGATTAAAAATATTAAAAAATTTCTTGGCGCATAATCGTTTCATTTCGCTCTGGACCGGTTGAAATGATTGCAATGGGTGTTTCGATTAGCTGCTCTAATTTTGCCAAGTAGTTTTGGGCGTTGATTGGTAAATCTTCGTAACTTTTTACGCCAAACGTAGATTCTGACCAACCGGGCATTTCAATATAAATCGGCTTGCAACTTTGCAGCGCGTCAGCACCTGACGGCGGCGAATGTAATTCTTGCCCTTCATAATTATAACCAACGCAGATTTTTAGCGTATCCAAACCATCTAATACATCCAATTTAGTAATACACACTCCAGATAAACTATTAATGATTTTCGCACGACGTAAACCAACCGCATCAAACCAACCACAACGGCGTGGACGACCTGTTGTTGCACCAAATTCATTGCCTTTTTTCGCTAGGTGTTTGCCCGCATCATCAAATAATTCTGTGGGAAACGGACCAGAGCCAACACGAGTTGTATAAGCTTTGGTAATACCTAACACATAATCTACATTGCATGGTCCAATACCACTGCCTGTTGCGCAACCACCAGATACAGTATTAGAAGAAGTAACAAATGGATAGGTACCTTGATCAATATCTAGCATGGTGCCTTGCGCGCCTTCAAATAATACATTTTGCTGATTTTGATTTAATTGATATAAATATTCAGGTACATCAATAATTAATGGTTTAATCGTTTCAGCTAAAAACAGTGTTTCATCAAGCGTTTGCTGTACATCGACCGCATCGGTTTTAAAATAATTTTGTAGCACAAAGTTGTGATAATCTAGCACTTCGATTAATTTTTGCTCTAAATGGGCTGGATGAAATAAATCAATCGTGCGTAGGGCGCGGCGTGCGACTTTATCCTCATACGCAGGACCAATACCTCTACCTGTGGTACCAATTTTACTACTGCCTTTTGCTAATTCACGCGCTTTGTCCAATGCGACATGGTAAGGCATTAATAATGGACAAGCATCGCTAATTTTTAAGCGTTCGGCGACTGGAATGCCCTTGTTTTGTAACATTTGCATTTCTTCTTTCAACGCTTGTAATGACAACACCACACCGTTACCAATCAAACATTGCACATTGTCACGCAAAATACCTGATGGAATTAAATGTAAAACTGTTTTTTCATCACCAATAACTAATGTGTGTCCTGCATTATGTCCACCTTGAAATCGAGTCACGGCGGCAACACGGTCTGTTAGCAAATCAACTAATTTACCTTTACCTTCGTCACCCCATTGTGTACCGATGACTACAACATTTTTTCCCATAATCTTAATCTCTTTTCGACTAACAACGATCAATGAATAATTATCAGGGAGGCGATAATCGGGTTTCATTGTAGCTGAATAGGGATATATTAGTAAGTTCAAATTTGAGGATGTCAATCAAACCGAGTTGACGTTTAAATTTATCAAAGTTATTAATCCTCATGTTACAATATTTTTCAGGAAAATAAACAAGAAAAGATGGAGGTTTTATGACAATTCCTGTTAGCTGTGAATTTTTTCCACCGCGTACTGACAAAGGGACGGATAAACTTAAACAGGTGCATAGCGAACTCAATCAGGCTTTGAATCCAGAATATTTTTCGGTGACATTTGGCGCGGGCGGATCGACTCAAGAAAAAACTCTTGAAACGGTTATCAACATTCAACAAGCAGGTTCTCAAGCAGCACCACACCTATCTTGCGTTGCCAGCACAAAAGACAATATTCGTGGATTACTACAAAAATATAAAAATAATGGCGTATCTCGAATTGTAGCATTACGTGGCGATAGACCGTCTGGTTGGTCTGGCAGTATTGGTGAATTTGCTTATGCTAACGAATTAGTCACTTTTATCCGTGCAGAAACGGGCGATTATTTTCATATTGAAGTGGCGGCTTATCCCGAATTTCATCCACAATCCAAATCAGCAGAAACCGAATTGAAATATTTTCAACAAAAAGTTGAAGCAGGTGCCAATGCTGCGATTACGCAATATTTTTATAATCCAGATGCTTATTTTTACTTTATAGATGAATGTCAAAAACGTAGCATTGAAATCCCTATTGTTCCGGGTATTATGCCAATCAGTAATTTTGAGCAACTTGTGCGTTTTTCCGATGCCTGTGGTGCGGATATTCCGCGTTGGTTGCGTTGGAAACTAGACGCTTTTCAAGATGACAGTGACAGTTTAGAGCAATTTACCACTGATTTTATTAGCCAATTGTGCGAACGTTTGATACAAGGTGGTGCACCAAGTTTACACTTTTATACCTTAAATAAAGCCAACTTAACGCTGAATATTGCGCGAAATATTGGGTTAATTCAGTAAAATTATTAAATTGGAATACTATTTGCGCTATGAGACTCAACCATGCTTTTGCTTAGAAGGGATTGCTTATGACCGAGGAATTACCAAGCTTACTACTAGTAGACGACGACCCTATTATCACTGAATCATTTGCATTTGTATTGCGGGATAGATTTAGAGTTCATACGGTCTCCACTCGAGAAGAAGCAAAGCATTTACTTTATTCGATGCCTGTATTGCCTAATATAGCGTTAGTGGATTTAGGATTACCGCCAACACCGCATACGCCAGATGAAGGATTTGCTTTAGTTTCTGAATTGTTGACGTTTAATCCAATCATGAAAATTCTGATGTTATCGGGGCAAGACAGTGAAGACAATGTTCGTCACGCACTAACATTAGGTGCAGTTGACTTTATTCCGAAGCCTTGTGATATGGAATTGCTAAAAGCACGTTTGAGTCACCAATTAATGATCCACGAAGCCGAGCGACATAAACAGCCTCAAGCTAAACAGAAAGAATGCGGTTTAGTGGGCAAAAGTGCTGCAATGGATACCTTGCGAGCACAAATTAAACAATTTGCCGATTCACCTTTTTCAGTCTTGATTGAAGGCGAATCCGGGACGGGTAAAGAATTGGTAGCCCAATGTTTACACATTCAAAGTAAGCGTTTAGACGAACCCTGTTTGACGCTCAACTGTGCGGCGTTTACAACAGAATTACTCGAAGCACAACTATTTGGTCACGCCAAAGGTGCGTTTACTGGTGCGGGTACGGCAAGAGCCGGTTTTTTTGAAGAGGCATCACAGGGTAGCTTAATTTTAGATGAAATTGGTGAAATGCCTTTGCCATTGCAATCTAAATTATTACGTGTATTAGAAAATGGTGAATATTACCGTTTAGGCGAAACCCGTGTACGTCAATCATCAGCACGCATTGTTGCTTCGACTAATCGTGATCTGCGCGAGGAAGTACGAAAAGGTAGTTTTCGTGCGGATTTATATCATCGTTTGAGTGTTTTGACGATTAAAGTGCCTTCTGTTTGTGATAGAGATGGTGATAAATTTTTATTACTTGAGTATTTCCAAAAATTTTACGGTGAAATGGGAACTTTATTTCAACTAGACGAGACAGCACAGAAAATATGGGGGGCTTACTCTTTTCCCGGTAATGTGCGCGAGTTGCGCAATGTTGTAATTAGACTAGGTGCAAAGTATCCAAATCAGCAAATTACGCATTTACAGCTAGAACCAGAGCTTGAAAATGAGTACATGAATAAACAGGAATTGGACATAGATACGGATGAAGCAATTAGTAAGAGATTAAGTAAGGGTAATTTTTCATTAGATGATGTTTTATTACAATGGGAACGACGCTACATTGATGCCGCATTGAGTCGAAGTCAAGGTAATTTAAGTCAAGCTGCACGGATTTTAGGTATTAATCGCACCACCTTATACAGCAAAATGCAGCGGTTGAATAAGAATAATATGTAACGTTTTCTTGCTGCCTGTGTAGCGATAGATTAAAAAATTAAAATTTTCTTACTCCTAAATTCCATTTGGGAGTATTACCACACGCACTATTTTTTCAAATTTCAGATAAATTTTACCTAAAAATTATTTTTTCGGTGCTATTCCCGCTAATTCACTACCCAAACGCGGTACAAGTTCACTAAAAAGGCTTGCCAAATCTTGGCGATTAAGCTTTTGTTCCTGTAAATTATTTACAGCCTGTTTTAATTCAGCAAATAATTGAGTATTTTTTTCATTTTGCTGTCGTACTTGCTGGATAAAATCTTTTAAAACATCTCGCAACTGCTTATTTTCTTGGCTAAATTTCACATTAAGTTGAACTAATTCCTGTTTAAATTGCTGTTGTAATACTGCTATTTTTTCATCTAACGCCACGTATTGCTGCTGATTTGTTTGTTGCACAGTACAAAATT
>CAYMCP010000039.1:9110-33899 GCA_964388965.1 uncultured Thiotrichaceae bacterium
GCGTATTTAATTGCTCTACTTCCTGAGTCAACTGCGTATTTAATTGCTCTACTTCCTGAGTCAACTGCGTATTTAATTGCTCTACTTCTTGAGTCAACTGCGTATTTAATTGCTTTAACTCCTGAGCAAATTGCTTACTAATTAACTGAATTTCTCGATTAAATTGTTGCTCAACTTTATCTATTTCCCGCTGTAAAGCGCGTTCTAAATCAATATGTTGTGAGTCCAACTGTCCTAAATGCGTATCATACTGATTTACATAACGTCCAAACAAAATATGTCGGATTTGTTCTAAATTTTCTTGACCTAGTTGATTCATAATTTATCCCCTGTTGCATGTAAAAGCATTTCTTCAGCATGAGCTAATGTTTGCGCGGTCACTTCCACTCCGCCTAGCATTCGTGCTAACTCTTCAATGCGTTGACGCTGATTTAGCCAGTGTAATTGAGTATAAGTTGTTTGTTGATAAATAGTTTTTTTCACTTGCAAATGCTGGTGTCCTTGACTCGCCACTTGTGGTAGATGAGTAATACATAAAATTTGGCGTTGCTGTCCTAAATCACGTAGTAATTGCCCAACAATCTCAGCGACACCGCCACTAATACCAACATCTACCTCGTCAAATACCAATGTGGGTACACCGCTATGCTGCGCAGTAATAACTTGAATTGCTAAACTAATTCGTGACAATTCGCCACCCGATGCAACTTTATGTAAAGGCTTAGGAGCATGACCCGGATTGGTTGAAACTAAAAATTCAATATTATCAGTACCGTGCGCACTAGGGAGTGCATTTACGTTTGCTCTCACATCAATTACTAATTGTCCGCCTGCCATTCCCAATTGTTGCATATTTTGAGTAATTTTTATTGCTAAATCTTGAGCAGTTTGCTTGCGTTGATAGTGTAAAATTTGAGCGGCTTGTTGATATTCTATAACAGCTTGTTGTAATTGTAATTCCAATTCGGCTGCACGTTGCTCGTAATTTTCTAATTCAAATAATTGATTGTTTAATTTTTCAAAATGTGCCGCTAAATCTTGATAGCGTACTTTGTGTTTACGCGCCATATCTTGCAACTTGGCTAAATATTGTTCGACAAATTGCAAACGTTCTGGGTCCAATTCTAAATGATCAACATAATGGCGTAATTCACTAACAGCCTCTTGAGTTTGGATGAATGCTTCATTAAGTAAATTATTTACACTATCTAAACGGTGGTCATATTGTTGCGCTTCTAGCAATAAATTCACTGCTTGACCAAATCCAGATAAAATTGTTGTATCTGTATCAGCATCGAGTAAATTTAATACCATTTGACTATTTTCTAACAATTTTTGTGCATGAGCTAAACGTTGATGTTCTTCTTCAATTTTTTGGATACTATCTGCGGTTAATTCTAAGCTTTCCAACTCTTGCACTTGGTAACGCAATAGCTCTAAACGTGCTTCTCGGTCAGCATGATTACCACCTAATTGTGCTAGCTTAGTTTGGCATTGCTTCCATTTTTGATAAGCTTGTTGTACTGCGATCAACGGATTAGCATCTATGGTTAAATCGTCTAAGGTACGGCGTTGAATATCTGATTTTAATAAGGATTGATGTGCGTGTTGTCCGTGAATATCAACCAATAAATCACCAAAATTTTTAAGATTTTGTACAGAAATACCCGTTTGATTGATAAATGCTTTAGAACGCCCATTTTTATTAATAATACGACTAATAGTTACTATCTCTTTTGCATCAATATTTTGCTTTTGTAGCCAACAGCGCGTTGCGTCGGTTTGATAAAAAGTCGCTTCAATTTCAGCGTTATCACAATTCTGTCGCACACTACTACTATCAGCACGTCCACCTAATACTAAATTTAGCGCATCAATCAAAATAGATTTACCTGCTCCAGTTTCACCAGTAATAATGGTCAGCCCTTTGTCTAGCTGAAGTTTTGATGATTCTACGATAGCAAAATTTTGAATACGGATGGAATGTAGCACGGCTATTATAACACTGTGAGCTGAAAGCGATATTTTACCGCAATTGCTACTACCAGTTAAATGATGTTGTAGGACGCTGCGCCTACGTGGGTAACGACGCAGTGCATTGTCACAACCCACATTGGGCACGTTATTAAAAAAGTTTATTTTATCAATGGTTCGGACACTTTTTTAAAGCATATAATAAAATCAATAACTTACGAAAGAACGCTTATATTTGTAACTTATTGAAATATTTAATAATTCACAAAAACTGTCCGAAGTATTGTTCTATAGAAGTTACGCAGTTCACACGAAAATTTTACTCTATATTTGCAACTCACAATAAATCAGGACGCAGAGCACCCTTGCGGCCTTCCAACGGAGAGCATTGGGACGAGGAAATTGATTAACACCTTAACTGCGTCACTCCTATTTTAGTAACTTCTTGCGAAAACTACAAAAGAGTCAATCTAAACTTGTGAAATACGATTGGAAATATGGTGAAAATCCCGTTTAGCTGCCCAATGTGAGTGCACAAAAGCCGCTCTAGTAAATTTAAAATCACAACAATATCCGCTCAATCCCTGTATTACTAATCTTATCTAAAAAATGCTGCTGCCAATTTTCACCAAACTTCTGCCTCATCACCTCAACCACGACATAATCTACATCAATATTACTCTCATCACGATAACGCGATAAACCTTGTGTACATGCTGGACAAGTGGTCAGCAATTTAACTGTTTCGTTTTCAACCACACCGAGTTTTTGTATGCCTTTATCCAACTCCTCTTGCTTACGGAAACGAACCTGCGTCGCAATATCGGGGCGCGAAGTCGCAAACGTCCCCGCCTCTCCACAACAACGCCCACTCAAAATGACCTGTTTACCTAATAATTCTGTCGCCACTTTAAGCGGTTGATACTGTTTCATTGGCGTATGACAAGGATCGTGATACAAATATTTTTCATCCTGCATCCCGTCCAACCTCATATTTTTTTCTAACATGTATTCATGAATATCCAACAAGCGACAATCTGGAAAAATTTGAGAAAACTCATATTTAAGCAATTGATCCATACAAGTACCACAAGATACAATTACCGTTTTAATATCCATATAATTCAAAGTATTAGCAATTCTGTGGAATAAAATACGATTTTGCATGGTGATCTGCGATCCTTTGGCGGCATAACCAACTGATGCCTGTGGATAACCACAACATAAGTAGCCCGGCGGCAACACTGTTTCTGCACCCAATTCATACAAAGCTGCCAGCGTCGCCAAACTTACTTGACTAAAAAGTCGTTCTGAACCACAACCGGGAAAATAAAACACTGCATCACTATCATCATTCATTTTAGCGGGATTACGCAGAATGGGTATAATAGTATTATCCTCTATATTCAACAGGCTACGCATGGTAAGAGTCGGTACTTGCGCCGGCATCGGATGTCTAACAAAATTGATCACTTGTGTAGGTACTGTCATTTTACCCGTCGTAGCAGCAGGTTGCTTGTTCGATAATAAACCTATTTTTTTAAACAGAGTATATGCAACACGTTGTCCGATAAAAGCCCATTCAATCATAGCTTTACGCATTAATTTAATTTTAGTTGGATCGGTAATATTTAAAAAAATCATTGCAGATTTCGTTATCACACTAGATCGACGTTTTCCATAAGATTTCAAAATTTCCCGCATTTTTACCGTGACATCACCAAAATCAATATTCACCGGGCAAGGCGTAACACATTTATGACACACAGTACAATGATCAGCGACATCATTCATCTCATCAAAATGACGTAATGAGATACCGCGTCGGGTTTGTTCTTCATACAAAAAAGCTTCAATTATCAAGCCAGTAGCAAGAATTTTATTGCGCGGCGAGTATAATAAATTGGCACGCGGTACGTGAGTATTACACACAGGTTTGCATTTGCCACAACGTAAACAGTCCTTAATTGCGTAGTTTAAATCACCCAATGCACTCGCTTCTAAAATCAAGGCTTCTTGCTCTAATAAGCGTAAAGAAGGCGTATAAGCGTTTTGCAGCCCTCCTTTTGCAGTCAATTTAGAACGATTAAAAACACCTTTTGGATCAACTTTAGCTTTATATTCACTAAATTTTTCAAGTAGTTCTGGTTTTAAAAATTGCAATTTAGTTATGCCAATTCCGTGCTCACCAGAAATTACACCACCTAATTTTTCTGCAATTTGCATCACTTTTTTAACAACAGCTTCTGCTTCGTGCAACATCTCATAATCATTTGAATGAACTGGAATATTAGTATGTATATTGCCGTCTCCTGCGTGCATGTGCAAAGCGACAAAAACACGACTATTACGCAGTTTTTTATGAATATCAATCAATTTTGCTCTAACTTTAGTAAATGTATGTCCAACAAAAATTTCATTCAAAACTTTCGCTACTGATGTCTGATAAGAAATTCGTAAATCACGACGTTGTAACATACGGAAAATGGTATCATTAGGTCGCATTAATTTTTTAGTACTGTCCAATAGGGAATATTTGAGCAATTCGGGCGAATTATCCAAATTATCCATCAATTCCGTCCAACGTTGACGTGCAGCCTGCAAGTGCTCACGTGCCGCTTGTTTTTTCCGCTCGATAATCGCGTCGTTTTCTGTACTATCAGCAATGTCTTCTTCATCAACTTGACGCAATTCAGGTATATCAGAATCTAAATATTCCAATATTTTATCGATAATTTTAATTTTATTTTTTGTCGAAAGTTCGATATTAATACGCTCGATTTCATCATTATATTGGGCGAGATTTTGCAGCGGAATCACAACATCTTCATTAACTTTAAACGCATTAGTATGCGCGGCAATAGCAGCAGTACGCTTGCGGTCTTGCCAAAATAAATGACGTGCCTCTGGTGTCACAGCAATAAAACCTTCTGCCTCTCTGGCATTAGCCAATTTGACAATATGCGCGGCAGCCGCTGCAACTGCTTGTTCACCTTCACTAGAAATATCTATTAATAACAACATCTTAGGTAATTCATGCCGAGAAGCTTTAGTACTATATTTGACAGCACGGATGTAGCGTTCATCAAGGTGTTCCATGCCACTCAATAGTACGTTATCCAAATTATCTAAATAATCTTTGGTTTCAACAATAGCAGGTACGGCACGGCTTAAATCAGAACCAAAAAATTCTAAACATATCGTGCGAATATATTTAGGTTCTTGATATAAAACGAATTTTGCTGAAGTAATTAAACCATCACAACCCTCTTTTTGCACACCGGGTAAGCCGCCTAAATATTTGTTAGTTACGTCTTTGCCTAAACCTTGTTTACGGAATTCAGTTGCATTAATTTTTAACGTTTCAGGTTCGCCAATTACTGTTATGCCATCTTTTTCATAATACGTTAAAGAAAATTCAGCATAAGGTTCATCATGAATTTTGCCTAAATTATGGTTTAATCGTTCTACTTCTAACCATTTCGCATCAGGTGTGACCATTTTCCATGATAATAAATTGTCAATCGTTGTTCCCCATAATACGGCTTTTTTACCGCCTGCATTCATGGCGATGTTTCCGCCGATAGTTGAGGCTTCTTGTGAAGTTGGATCAACTGCGAAAATAAGTTTATATTCCGCTGCTTTATGTGCAACTTCTGCTGTTATTGCGCCCGCTTCAACCTGTATTACGTCAAATTGTTTGTTGTTTTGAGTAATTTTTTCTGGTTCTGCTATTTTTTCCAATTTTTCAGTATTTATCACTACTGAATTTTCATGTAACGGCACCGCACCACCAGTATAACCGGTACCACCACCACGCGGAATAATAGTCAATTCAAGTTCAATACATTTTTCAATTAATTCAATAATTTCTTGCTCAGTATCGGGATACAATACAACGAGCGGATAGACTACGCGCCAGTCAGTTGCATCGGTGACATGAGAGACTCGCGCCATACCATCAAAACGTATATTATCTTTACGAGTAATTTTTTTTAATTTACTGAAAACTTGTTGACGTAATTGTTTAATTGCAAGTAATTGTTGTTCAAATTCAATCACTGATTTTTTAGCACTATCAAGTAGTTGTAAGGCTAATTGGTTGCCATCAGCACGATTTTCGATCTGCGTGAGACGATGTTTTAATGCGCCAATTAGTAAATCATGACGTTTTGGATTTTCTAGTAAATCGTCTTGAATAAAAGGATTTCGCTGAATAACCCAAATATCACCTAAAACTTCAAATAACATCCGCGCTGAGCGACCAGTACGCCGTTGTCCACGCAGTTGATTGAGAATTTCCCATTGCTCCGCGCCAAGTAGGCGTATGACAATTTCACGGTCGGAAAAAGAGGTGTAATTATAAGGAATTTCACGAATTCGAGTTTGTGCTGACATGGGATCGCTGAATAGAATTTATAAGGAATTACTGATGAACAATATAACGGATTACTATAATTTGTGCAATTTTTGGAAATCAAGCAGGGCAATCGCATTAAAATTTTTGGCTATTTAAAATCAAATCATGACAAAATATCATTTTATAGTTGATTTAGGAAAATATTGAGGTGTGCAGAATTTATCCTGCACGAGTAAAATAAGTTTCTGAATAAAAACAATAAGTTACAATAAATCTCCACGCAAAGAATTAGGTAATGCTTCGGTAATTTTCACCGTTACGAACTGACCAATAAGTGATTGCGAGCCTGTAAAATTGACAACGCGATTATTTTCAGTCCGTCCAGAAATTTGGGAAGCATCTTTTTTAGCGGGCTTTTCGACTAATACTTTTTGCACAGTCCCGACCATACTGCGACTTATTTCCATTGCCATTTGATTAATCCGATTTTGTAAAATAGATAATCGTTGTTTTTTAATGCTCATCGTTACATTATCCGTTAATTCTGCTGCTGGCGTACCCGGACGCGGACTATAGATAAAACTAAAGGAATGATCAAAACCGATCTCTGCAATTAAGTCCATTGTATCTTGAAAATCCTCATCCGTTTCATTTGGAAAACCAATGATAAAATCCGATGATAAACTGAGATTTGGACGCGCTGCACGTAATTTACGCACGATATTTTTATATTCTAAGCACGTATGACCGCGTTTCATTTGGCTTAAAATTCGGTCTGAGCCACTTTGCACGGGTAAATGTAAAAAGCTGACGAGTTGAGGGACTTGGGCGAAGGTTTGGATTAAATTATCATTCATTTCAATGGGATGCGAGGTAGTAAAACGAATTCGCTCAATGCCGTCTACCGCTGCGATGTAACGAATTAATAAAGCTAAATCAGCTGTATCGTCGTCGTTCATGCTGCCACGATAACCGTTTACATTTTGTCCTAGTAGGTGAATTTCACGTACACCTTGTTTTGCTAAACTTACGACTTCTGCTAATACGTCGTCAAATGGACGACTGACCTCTTCGCCGCGTGTGTAAGGCACAACACAAAATGTACAGTAGTGACTACAGCCTTCCATGATGGAAACAAATGCCGTTACACCGTCCGCTTTTGGCTCTGGTAGACAGTCAAATTTTTCGATTTCGGGGAAAGAAATATCAATTTGAGGTTTATGCACAGTACGAACTTGTTTGAGCATATCAGGTAGACGGTGCAAAGTTTGTGGTCCAAATATGATGTCAACATAGGGTGCGCGTTGGCGAATCAATTCACCTTCTTGGCTGGCAACGCAACCACCAACTCCAATGATAAGATTAGGATTTTTGTTTTTTAGCTCACGCCATACGCCCAATTGTGAAAATACTTTTTCTTGTGGTTTTTCTCGTACCGAACAGGTATTAAGTAATAAAATATCAGCTTGTTCTGCATATTGCGTTAATTCAGCTCCTTCAGAGATTTCTAAGGCTTGCGCCATCCGAGCTGAATCGTATTCATTCATTTGACAGCCAAAGGTTTTAATAAAAAGTTTTTTTTTCATTGATTTTATGTCACTATCAATTAAGCACGATAAATTAGCGTAACGGATTTAGGTGTCATTTGTCGATTGGGACAGTTTTAATAAAATATCAATATTTCAATGAGTTATAAATAAAATCTGTAACTTATCGGTTTTATTGAATACACTAAAAAAACTGTCTGAATCATTTGATCAAATATCTCGCAGCAATTCATTTAAACCAACTTTACCGCGTGTTTTTTCGTCCACCTGCTTGACAATCACCGCGCAATATAAACTATATTTTCCATTCTCAGCGGGCAGATTACCAGAAACGACTACCGAACCCGGCGGTACTACGCCGTAAGTAATTTCATCTGTTGCACGGTTATAAATGCGAGTGCTTTGACCAATGTATACACCCATTGAAATCACTGAACCTTCACCAACAATCACACCTTCTACGATTTCAGAACGTGCACCAATAAAACAATTATCTTCAATAATGGTCGGTGATGCTTGTAGGGGTTCTAACACACCACCGATACCTACACCACCAGAAAGATGTACATTTTTACCAATTTGCGCACATGAACCCACTGTTGCCCAAGTATCCACCATCGTACCGCTATCTACATACGCGCCGATGTTGATATAGGAGGGCATTAATACGACACCGGGTGCGATATAAGAACCTTTACGCGCTGCGGCGGGTGGAACAACACGTACACCTTTATCTGCAAATTCGCGGGTACTCATGTCGGAAAATTTAGACGCAACTTTATCGTAATAATTGGTGAAGCCGCCTTTAATAAAATCATTATCAGTAATTTTAAAGGATAATAAAACCGCTTTTTTCAACCATTCATTTACCACCCATTGACCTTGTTTTTTTTCGGCAACGCGCAATGCACCTTGATCTAACAAATCTAAAGTTTCTTGTACCGCTTCTTGAATTTCTAAACTTACCCTGCGCGGCGTTAAATCAGCACGTTGTTCAAAGGCTTGCTCAATAATTTGTTGTAAGTCACTCATTAAGTTTTCCTATCGCTCAAAAGCGGTATAGGATACTTGATTGTAACAAAATACTAAAGTGACTCGTGTCGTTAATATTACATTTAAAACCGCATTCCCCAACCAATTTCAAGTTCCCATTGTTTCATTTCCATCGAACCGGTTTGTGGTCCTGTATTCGGATTTTGACCGTAAACCGTTTCGGACGGGGCGTACCAAACTGCTACGCTAATTTCATGATTTTTGTCTATTCTACGAGAAAAACCACCGGTGATATGACGTTTAACCACTGCTGGTGCAAGGGTATTAAACAAAGCTTGTGTAGCGGGAAAAGTTGTACTAGCATGGCTGTAGCCTGCTCTAAACGTCCAATCGTTGTTGTATTCCCATTGCAGCCCAAATTTATAAATATCCATATCATCCCAACCAAAACCTAAACCCTCGTCGCTGCCTAGTAGAGTTTGTCCGGGATAAAATATTAAATCTGCGGCGTTAGATATGGCATTCACATCACCAAATTCAATACGTTGATAATTAAAGGCAAATGTGACTTTAGGTGTCGCTTTGAATGAAAAACCAATGTCATAATTTGGCGGTACATCAAAATCACCCTCTTCGGCGAATAAGCCTTTATAATCGTCAAATTCACTCATCCATAAACGACTTTGATAAGATGCACCAAAGTTAAATTGATCAGTTACTTGCCATAGCCAACCAATACGCACCCCACCACCATAAGACATATCATATCCGTTATTGGTAACATGCTCTGGGTGTTTAGAGAATGTGCTAAAAGGTTGTAATCCTTCCGCTTTGAAACGTTGTATCGAAAAAATCGGCGCGATACCAATTGAATGTTGTTGATTAATTTTATAAGAAATAGGAAAACCCATAAATGCTTGCATTAAATCAATACCAGTGGGGCTGGTTGGAAGCGTTTCGGGATAGGCTGGATTAGCAAAATTTTGAAATAACGGCGCGGAATATTCGGTATTCATGCCACCATTTGCGCCGAATGTGATACCAAATGATAAATCAGGATTAATTAGATAATTCATGGCAAAATGTGGAATTAAAAAATAATCGTTTTCACTTTCATAACTACCCGCAGGAATGGAACCCGGTCCATTTGGTGGTCCGATTGGTGATATATCGTCATTGGCTGTAACAGTACGCAGAGGCGAAAATAATGATAAACCAGCCTCTACCTTGTTGCCGACAATAACCAGTGAACCCGGATTACTCGCAGTACACATAGCTCCCAACGCCATCGCTACACAAGCACCTCCCATTGCCTTAGATTTGGGTCCATAGCCATGTGACCAGTAACCATTGGTGGCGTAGCTAAATTGTGAAAAGCATAAAAAGCTCACGACAACAGCAGGTAATAGTTTTTTTCTCACTCTTTTTTCTCCATTTCCCTTGAAATAAAAGGCTTATCATTATTATGAATAACGCATTTCGTAGTCTATATTATTTACGAAAGAGTCCTTTTAACTTAACTTTTTACTTACTGTCAAGCATTTTTTAGTCTAATCCATAATAATAGAATATTTTAAAAAACTAATATACTTCTGGAAAAATAAGAAATGCGGTATAAGCTTTTGATTTTAAATAATTAATTTTAGAAGGTTTTTACTCATATTGGGTAGGGTTATAAAAGGTAATCTATATTTTAAACTCACATTGGGTAGCTAACAGGATTTTCACCATATTTCCAACAGTAATTTCAATAAAACAAATCCGCCATACGCTGTGCTTGTTCTGGATCGGTCAATTCTAACTCCCAACGGAGACCATTGGGACGAGGAAAATGAGCAACCAAGTGGGTTGGCTTAATGTTATCATTTTCTTCATTCACTAATTTCAATAAACAAATCCGCCATACGCTGCGCTTGTTTTGGATCGGTCAGTTCTAAATAGTGTTGAAACAAAAAGCTCAAGCGGACGTGGTCGCTGCTGAATTTGTCCTTGCGATAGCATTTTTCCACCGCTTTGTCTAAGGCTTGATGCGCTTTGCGTAAATCTGCTGGCATGGTCAACGGGTCGTATAAATCCGCGAGACTGCTGTCGGGATACCGCTCGCGCACGTCTAACACTGATTGCGCGGCTTTCTCCACCGCTTGTTTTTGTTTGGCAGTGGGCGCGGCGGGAAAAGGGAAGTTGTTATACACTAGTTTCGCGGAATAACGAAAATCGCTTTTTAAGCGTCCGCCCACCGTTGCCAACCAAAGCATGTGCATTTTAGATGTTAAGATGCCAAATTCGTAGCGGGTGGCATTGGGGATGATTAAATTTGCATCAGTTGAAATAGTATTTTCATCTAAAAAACCCATCGGCACATAGTCGCGGCGTTCTGAAGAAACACGCGGGACGAGGATGTAAGGCGCGTTAGGATGTCGGTTTTCAACAAAATAAGCTGCTTCATTGGCTTTTTCTTGAGTTTGTAACTTTGAACTGGATAAACGAAATTGTTTAACCTTTTCAACTCTTTCCATCACCGCTGGCATGTTGCGCAGTTGTTTAGGCGTAATGCCTACTAACCATAAACACCAGCGTTCTTTGCGATTAATAAATTCTTCTGAACCTAGCACGGGTTTCAACCAAGCTGCTGCTGCGGGTTCTTTTGCCAATAATTCAGCTTTTTCTTTGGGCGATAACAACAAATGTCCACCATCCACAGGTTTATTGCCGTACACCATCGGCGACACATCACACAACGGCTTACTTCGACTTTCAATCATTACCGTCGGCGCGTCCACCAGATAAGGATTGATATTTTTCGCGCTGATTTCTTGCGGCTCGCCTTTGATGTCGGGATACTCAAACAGGCGCGGCACGGGCTTAGCAGCATTGGATGAGGTTACATTTACAGAAAAACCAATAATTACAACATGTACCGCCGCCTTACCTTTATCTTCAGAATCCCAAGCAAAAGTACGATGCGCAAAATCGATTTTGATGTTTAGCAGTGCTTTCCACAGCGGCGCGACTTGTTCGCCTTGCGTGATGGAATTGGTCGCAACGAAAGCAGCACGGGCGAAAAATGGATAATTTCGGAGGAATTGCACAGTTTTATAAAACCAGCAGGCGACATAGTCCAAACTTTTGTAATGACTGATGTTTTTAAATAGCGCATCCATATCAAGGTTTTGTTGGCGGCTGCGGAAATTTTTACCTACAAACGGCGGATTGCCCAGCAAATACAGACTTTTTAGATTTTTAAAATTTAGCGGGTCTTGCTCTCGCATAAGTTCCAACCAATCCAAACGCAAAGCGTTGTCGTGCGTGATGTGCGCTGCGCTGAGTAGCGGTAATAAATCGGGTTCACGTCCAAATTGCTGGGCAAATTCACGATTCATTTGGTGTTGCGTGAGCCACATGGCAACTTCCGCAATACGAGCAGGCCACTCTTCAATTTCAATGCCGTAAAAATTATCTATTTTTATTAACGGATTGATTTTTAAAGCCAAATGCGCGGCAGGACGATCACCGTATTGTTGACGCAATACACGCAATTCAAGGCGACGCAATTCGCGGTAGGTGATAATCAGAAAATTGCCACAGCCGCAAGCAGGATCAAAAAAACGCAGTGCAGAAAGTTTGTTTTGAAATTCAATGAGGCGTTTTCGTTTGTTGTTTTTGAGACTTTGTAGATGGGCAAATTCAGCTTGTAACTCGTCGAGAAATAAAGGTTTTATGAGGCGTAAAATATGTTTTTCGCTGGTGTAATGCGCACCGAGTGATCGCCGTTGCTGGCTGCTGCCCATGATGTGTTGAAACAGTGAACCAAATATTGCCGGTGAGATACTGCTCCACTCAAACCATGCAGCGTTGATCAATTGTTCACGCATCATTGCGTCGAAGCTAGGCATGTCGAGCCGCTCGGCAAATAGGCTACCATTGACATAGGGAAATTGGCTAAGTTCTTCGCTGCTGTGTTTACTACGTTTGTTATCGGGCGTGTCGAGGACTTGAAATAATGCAGATAAGTGCATAGCGGTATCGCTGCCGTCGGGCGCGGTGCGATTAAGTAGATAATGGACAAATTGGTGACGATGAAAAATGCCGGTATCTTCAGCAAATAAACAAAATAGGATACGGATCAAAAAAACTTCTAGTGGATGTCCGTCGTAACCGCTATCAGTGAGTGCGTCGTGCAATTGCGCGAGTTGTTCGGTGGCTTTGACATCTAAGGGATATTCCTGATGCGGATCAAGAATATCTTCATAACCAGCAATAAAATCAAATAGATGGATATTATCGGGCAGTTCTTGAAGCGTAAAATGATGCTGGATTTGGTGGTCAAGGTCGTGCAGCACGAAGCGCGAAAAGTCGGAGACCAGCACATAACGCGGTAATTCTTCATCACTGAGACCGGGAAAATAATCCAAAGCTTGGGCGTAGGCTTTGGCTAAATCTTTCCCCTGTGATTTATGTTCTACGAGTAACTTACCTTTCCAGAGTAAATCAACAAAGCCTTGTTTACCATCAGCTTTTTTCACCGGCTCCTCAAAGCTGGCGAGGCGACGGCGTTGCATTCCAAAGACTTGAAAAAAAGCTTCCCAAAAAGGTTTAGCTTCGGCATTTTCACGACTTTCGCCGTGCCATTCTCGGACGAAGGCGTAGGCATTTTGGCGAATGGCTTTGCGTGGTAGAGACAAAGCGAACCCCTATTTACACATTGGAAAACCTAATGCTTCACGTCTATTGTAATAGGCTTGTGCCACTGCTCTTGCCAATGTTCGCACGCGCAAAATGAAACGTTGTCGTTCTGTCACTGAAATTGCATGACGCGCATCTAATAAATTGAATGTATGCGAGGCTTTTAGTACCATTTCGTAAGCAGGTAGCGGCAAACCGACTTCAATTAGATGCTGGCTTTCTGATTCGTACAAATCGAAATTTCTGAACAAATCATCTATGGGCGCGTGTTCAAAATTGTAAGCAGACATTTCCACTTCATTTTGATGAAAAACATCCCCGTAAGTAATTTTACCTAATTCGCCATCAGTCCAGACCAAATCAAAAACACTTTCAACGCCTTGTAAATACATTGCAATACGTTCTAAACCGTAAGTAATTTCACCGGTAACAGGTTTACACTCGATGCCACCTACTTGTTGAAAATAAGTAAATTGTGTCACTTCCATTCCATTTAGCCACACTTCCCAGCCCAAACCCCACGCGCCTAACGTTGGCGATTCCCAATTATCTTCTACAAATCGAATATCATGTATTAACGGGTCAATTCCCAGCATCCGCAACGAATCTAAATACAATTCTTGAATATCGAGTGGGGAAGGTTTAATGACGACTTGGTATTGATAATAATGTTGTAAACGGTTTGGATTTTCACCATAACGCCCATCAGTGGGACGGCGTGAAGGCTGCACATAAGCCGCACTCCAGGGTTCAGGACCGATTGCACGTAAAAATGTAGCGGGGTGAAATGTACCTGCACCGACTTCCATATCATAAGGTTGTTGTAAAACGCAGCCTTTTTCAGCCCAATAGGTTTGTAAAGCCAAGATTAAATTTTGAAAAGTATTGGATGTCGATACCACGATAGTGCTCCGATCCTTTTTTATTATGAAATGCCATGATTAGATCGATTTCATAACTGTCAGTGATTAAATGAGGTTGATCTACCAAAGCTTGTAACGAAATATAGGGCAATTGCATTAAAATTATCCACTCGCTACAGTAGGCGCGCAAAACGCACCTTGCATACGCGCGCACCGTAGAGACATGCTTTATCTCCACATTAAATAGCTAAAAATTTTAATGCGCTTACCCTGAATGTTACCCTTGCATCGGTTAACAAATTTATTTTGATTAACTCAAAGCGTTAAACATTTTATCGCGGATATTTTCTACTGAACCAATCCCTTGTACTTTTGCGTATTTTGGTGCATTTGCATCACCACTTGCCGCCAAATCGGAATAATAACCTATTAAGGCTTCTGTCTGCTCATGATACACAGCCAAACGTTTGCGTACTGTTTCCTCATGATCATCATCGCGTTGAACTAAATCCTCACCTGTTTCATCATCTTTACCGTCCACTTTGGGCGGATTGTACAATATGTGGTAAGTACGACCTGATGCTAAATGGACACGACGACCGCTCATACGTTTAATAATTTCACTATCATCTACTGCAATCTCAAGTACAAAATCAATAATGACACCTGCATCTTTTAACGCATCAGCTTGAGGAATAGTACGCGGAAAACCATCAAATAGAAAACCATTAACACAGTCTGGCTCTTGAATACGCTCTTTCACCAAATTAATGATAATATTATCAGATACTAAGCCGCCTTCATCCATAATTTTTTTAGCAGCTAATCCCAATGGAGTGCCTGCTTTGACCGCAGCACGCAGCATATCACCTGTAGAAATTTGAGGAATATTATATTTTTCTTTGATGAAATTGGCTTGTGTTCCTTTACCAGCGCCGGGGGGTCCGAGTAGGATTAAACGCATTGTATGATTTTCCTTATCTAAATTAAATTAACAAAAAAACTTAGTCTATCATGTTTAACTCGCAAGGCGCAATCTTGAATAGCGTGCAATCAGTCGCTGTGATTTTAGAATTTTTATCCTTATTTTTCAATTAGTTTCCTCGTCAAAATGGTTTCCATTGAGACGAAGAATGCACCAACGTCGCACGTAAAATTTAAAATAAGAATTGCTAAAATTACAAAAGTTACCTTGTGACTTAGATGGTTTTGTGCGAAAGTTGAAAGCCTTAACAGGGTAGGCGTTAAATTACCAACCGATTGGGCAACCTAAAAAAGGTAGCATCTTCTTTATCTTTCACCTCAGAAGGTACGTTATGAAATGGCTCAAAATCAGTTTAGGCGTGATCATTGTTTTAGTGCTGCTACTCAGTTTGACAATTATTGCAATCACGCAATGGGTTGATCCAAATCAATATAAAATACAAATTAGCCAACTTGTAGAACAGAATTTAAATCGCCAACTAACTATTACAGGCGAGATTCAACTCAGTTTTTTCCCTTGGTTAGGCTTAAAATTAGGCGCAACAAAGCTGAATAATCCAAAAGAATTCGAGCAACAACCATTTGCAGCCATTCAGCAAGCGCAAGTCAAAGTAAAACTACTACCGTTATTATTCAGCCAACAAGTTCAAATTGGACAAATTAAACTTGATGGGTTACAGCTATCATTAATTCAAACTGCTAATGGCTCTAACAATTGGCAAGATTTAACGCAAACAAATGATACTGACACACCTAATCAGCAAAATTCTTATTTTAAGAAATTAGAAATTGATGGGTTACAATTAAATAACAGTTTCATTACATTCATTGACGAACAACAACAAACGAGTTACACATTGCAGAATCTCAACTTACAAACTTCTGCAATTGGCTTAGATCAAGACATTCAAATAAAATTAGACACTTTAATTAATACCAGTGGGGCAACGGCAAGTGTTGCATTACAAACGGAAATTACGCCAAACATTAATCAACTACTTTTCAAAAACACGCAATCTACAATTCACGCCGAGCAACTACCTGATAAATTACAGCTTGAATTAGCGACGGGAAAATTAGACTTAATACAACAAACTTTATCTATTCCCCAAATAACCGCTGAAATCTTAAAAACAACCCTTATTGCACAATTACAAGTTGACAATCTCTTGACTACGCCAAGTTTAACGGGAAAAATATCTTTTAGACAAGAGCAATTAGATCAAATAGTCAAACAATTACCATTTAAAACGGCACAAGCTGATTTAAACTTACACGCCACGATGCAACAAGTTGTATTTAATAATATCAACGCCCAATTTGATCAATATCCGATTCAGATTCCGACTGTCAAAATCGATCTAGCGCAGCAAAATATTGTCGTAGATAAATTAAATTTACAAGCATTTGATACAATATTACAACTTTCTGAATTAAAATTACAAAATATTATAAACCCAGATTTTAGTGCTAAATTACAACTATCTAATTTTAATCTAAAAAAATGGGTTACGCTCTTAAAACTACCTGAGCAAAAGACGGTGGATAAGACTGCTTTGACTCAAATCGATCTACGTGCAAATATAAAAGGTGATTTACAACGCATTCAATTACAGAATATACAAATTAAATTAGATCAAACTCAAATTAAAGGGCAAATCGAATTGAGTCAATTTGATAACCCGTTGATTTCACTGAGCTTAGAAGCGGACAATTTAGATGCTGATCGGTATTTACCGCCTAGCGAGGAAAGTAAACAAAAGCCACTGCAACCACTCTTGCCTTTGGAATTACTTAAAGCATTAAATGTAAAAGGGAATATTAAATTAAAAAAATTAACCATCACGCAAATGCAATTACGAGATATTAATTTACAATTCAAAGATTAAAACAATTTTAGCGTAAAATAAGAGATGTCTAACAAGGAGATTTTGAGAAGGCTGAAAAAAATCAAAAAGTGGTGGAGAGGGTGGGATTCGAACCCACGGAGGGCTATAAACCCTCGACGGTTTTCAAGACCGTTACATTCAACCGCTCTGTCACCTCTCCAAGCAGTCAATTGAAACGCGGATTTTATTATATGAACTGCTATCTGTAAAGTATTTTTTTAATCCATACTGGAAAAATCTTCCAACTATGGAAAAAGCAATGAAAAATGGTAAACTGGCAAATCGTTTTTATAGCTTCTCTTCGTTAGAATCACCTAAACGCACTACCTTCTAATGAGTTTATATTTTAATTGAAATAAAGTGTTTGAAAAATGAAAAAAATTGACCGTTATATTGGTCTTACAGTGTTTCTAGGTATTTTTATTGTTTTATTTGTCCTAGTTGGCTTATTTACTTTTTTCACTTTTGTTGAAGAAATTGAGGATATTGGCAAGCAAGATTACGATACGCTAGATGCGATATTATATGTATTGTACTTAATGCCAAGTAATATATATGATTTATTCCCTACAGCCGTGTTATTAGGTACGTTAATTGGTCTAGGCGGTCTTGCAAATAATAATGAATTAACCGTTATTCGTGCAGTAGGTGTATCTATTTTTCAGATTGTATTAGCAAGTTTAAAAGTGAGTTTGCCATTAACTTTAATTATCATGCTATTAGGTGAAACCATTGCCCCACAATGGAATCAATACGCAAAAGACTTACGTGCTGATGCCAAGTCTGCGTCGGTACAACAAGGACAAATTTTTGCGCATCATTGGTATGGCTATTGGGGACGTGAAGGTAATGATTTTGTTAATATTCAGCGGATTTTATCGGATGGTGGTTTTAGCGATATTACCTTGTATCGTTTTAACCCAGATCACCAATTACAAACCATTATTTATGCCCATAAAGCTTATTACGAGCAAAATAATTGGCAATTTTATAACATTAAAAAACAAGACATTAGCACTCAAGGTATACATGAATCTACATTAAATCAATATCGTTGGGATGCTGAATTAAATCCAGAACTTGTAAAACATGTAGTCGTCAGACCTGATAAATTATCTAGTTTCGGTTTATATGAGTATATTCAATATCTAAAACGTAACGCACAAAATAGCGATGAATATGAGCTTGCTTTATGGTCTCGACTCAGTTACCCATTTATCAGCATTACAATGGTTTTTTTAGCAGTGCCATTCATATTTGGCTCATTGCGTAATGTCGCAATTGGTGAACGAATTTTGACCGGTGCGCTTTTCGGTGTTGGCTTTTATATGCTTAACAAAACAATTGGTAACGCGAGTTTGATATATGGTTGGTATCCCATTTTCAGTGCATTCTTACCCACACTTATTTTTTTAGGTATGACGGTATATCTGATGCGAAGAAAAGGTTGATCTTTCAGCATATTATTCCCCCAATCTCGCGGGAATCGGGAATGCAGTTAAAATACACAATCCATTTTTTATATCATTAAAACTAATTATCTCTAATCTAAAACAACTCATCTTTAGGTGTTAAATCCGCTTTTTTATCGATTTTTTCGGTTGATGTAACATAATTGGGTTGAGGTTTTTTCTTATCACTTTTTGGTGTAACATCGTCCCACGTTTCACGTTCTGACTCTGGCTCGTCGGCACTAGCAACAATAGTAGATTCTTGTTCTTCAGAAATTTCAGCTTGCTCTTCTACTGGCTCAGACGACTGAATCACGGGTTGAATCGCAGCTTGTTCTGTTTCTAACCAATCTGATTTAGGTCGTACTGCTAAGCCTTTTGGCTCTTCGATAACAGGCAAATAAGCTTGTATAACCCGCGACATATCAATAAGCTGCATATTTACAACAGTCCACATTAAAATGCTAACGGTCAGTAACAATAGTAATAAATCTAGTTGCCAACGCCACTGTGATATTTTTCGTGTTTTTTTCTTGTTAGGTTTTTGAGACATGAATTTAACTCTTGAGATAATCAGCAATTTTAAGGACGAACAATACTAATTAAAAGCAAAATATATACACTATTTATCATAATTACGACATGTTATTTTATCAAAACTCACAGTGACTTAATATAGAACCGATTTGACATCTTTAAAATTGAGGAGAAAATCATTCCTGTTTTCAGATTCCACAATAGTTAGGAGTTACGCATTAGCACAAAAATATAACCCTTTGAATAGAATTTTTATTTAAACTGCGTAACTTCTAATGTTTTTAAATACTAGCAATCCCATAATTTCCTCACCCCAACAATCTCCGTTGAAACAAGGAAATTACGCAAAATTTATTATACACAACGTTCGACTAATTAGATTCTTCTTCAGCAGGAGTAGGCTTTACTTCAGCAGGTTTAGCCGCGTCCATGATTTCGATTTTAGCCGCTTCGCGTAAACTGGCTAAGTATTCACCAACTTGTTCATCTTGTACTAATTTTGCGATACGATCTTTTAAGGATTCAAATGGAGGAGGTTCAACTGCACGTTTGTCGTCCAACAACACCAGATGCCAACCGAATTGTGTTTTAACAGTGGTGTATTTACCTTTTTCCAATGTTTCTAAGACAGTGGCGAATTCCTCAACAAGTTGATTTGGACGCACCCAACCGATATCACCACCAGACTCAGCCGAACCTGAATCGCTAGAATGTGTTTTAGCCAATTCGCTAAAATCCGCACCTTCATCTAATTGTGCGAGTAGAGATTTTACTGTTTCTTCGTCTTCGACTAAGATATGACGTGCTTTAAATTCACTAGGCAACGCAATTTTAGACATTTCGGCTTCATAGCGTTGTTTTAACTGCTCATCAGTTAATTTATGCTGTTTTAGGTAATCCTGTGTTGCAAGATTAGCCAATAAGTTGCCGCGAATAGCCTCATAACGTGCGATAAAATTAGGTGTTTTATCTAAATCTTTTTTCTCAGCATCTTGTACAACTAATTCACGTTTAATTAACTCTTCAACAATTTCTTGCTTGCTAGGTTCTGACTGCTCATCTTGTACATGCTCTGAACGCATAATCATGTAATTTTTGTAATGTTGCTCTGTAATTGCTTTGCCATTCACCGTAGCGATAGGGTCTTGTGGAGCGGCATAAGCCTGAGTCGCTAACAACAGACCACAAATACAAGTTGCTAATTTAAAATTCATACTTCCTGTCACCTTTTAGTTGGTAAAATTTAACGAGATTGTTAGAAATAGATAGCTAACGCAAACTTAAATAAGTTTAGAACGCACATTCTACTGGAATTTATTACATTTTTTCAAATATTTTGCTGATAGAGCCACAATCCTCATTATGAAATATAGAACCCATTTGAAATCTAAATCTGAAAACAGGTCAGTTTTAAAGATATCAAATCGGTTCTATATTACACAGTTTTTTCTCGATAACACGCTCTATTTGCTGTAAAATTTCAATCAATTCACAAACGCTAAATTTTGGAGTTAGAAAACACGGATGTAACAGATTCAGAAAAAAAGATTAATATAACGTTTTAAAAAGAATTAACTATCATGTTTAACATTGCAGGAAAATTTATTATGGCAAAAAAAACGATTACGGTAAAAGACGGTGGCGACTACGTTGAAGGTGATAAAGTCGCAGGCGATAAAATCATGGGGAACAAAGTTGATAGACAAGTTTCCATAAATGGCGACGTTTCTGGGGCAAATATCAACCTCGGTGATGATGTTGTCCAGAACCTCACTACTGATAATCATAGTTTAGAAGAGCTGCTTCACGCACTTGCAGAGCTGATTAAAACTTTTCCAGACTCAAAGTACAAACAAGAGGCATTCGATCAATTTAATACAATTAAAACCGAAGCTGAAAAACCTAGCGCACAACGAGATGAAAAAATACTTGTAAAATCAATTTCTTATTTAACTGAAATGCTAAAAAAGATCACAGAGTCTACAACTGCTAGCGTTATCATAAGTTTGATCAAAAATAAATTATTTGGTCTATAACTTAATTATTATGGTGTCAAAATCTATTTTTAAGTAAAATATTTGAAATCTATAATTGCCATCATTTAGGGTATATCGCCAATCTTGATACCCAATGTTACGTGCTAATTTTTAATTTCAAATAATTACCAAGCGTATCATGGGAGCCAAGCAATAAATACTAGAAACTTGTTATACTCTAAATATAACACAAAGTTTGGAGCCTATATGTGGAGATTATTCTATTTTATCCCAATTATTCTGGGTAGTTTGTTTGGTTTTGTGCTATGGCAACAATATGAATCTGTAGAATTAAGTGAAATAGAATTAAAAAATGAATATAAAACCCTTGAACCCATTAACCCAATTCCAGATAGTTTCTATTTGAGTGAACGAAAAGTACAATTAGGTAATATCTTATTTCACGATCCAAGATTATCCCATGATAATACAATATCTTGCGCCAGTTGCCACGATTTGCTTAAAGGTGGCGTTGACGGTAAAAAAGCATCGATTGGCATTAATGGCACAATAGGTTCAATTAATGCACCAACCGTATTTAATAGTGGTTTTAACTTTCGACAATTTTGGGACGGACGGGCAAAAAGCCTAGAAGAACAAGCAGCCGGACCTGTTCACAACCCTATTGAAATGGGTTCTAATTGGCAAGAAGTTATCTCTAAATTGGAACAAGATAGTTATTATAATGAACAATTTAATTTATTATACTTAGACGGTTTGACTAGTAAAAATATCCAAAATGCCATCGCCACTTTTGAACGCTCTTTATATACCCCCAATTCGCGTTTTGATCTCTACTTGCAAGGCAAAGAAAATGCGTTGACCATACAAGAAAAGCAAGGTTATCAACGCTTTAAAGCTTATGGCTGTATTAGCTGTCATCAAGGTATGAATATTGGTGGTAACATGTTTCAACATTTTGGGGTCATGGGAAACTATTTCGCGGATCGCGGCAATATTACACAAACAGATTTGGGACGTTACAATATTACTAATGATCCAGCAGATAAATTTTTATTCAAAGTGCCCTCATTGCGCAATATTGAATTAACTGCGCCTTATTTTCACGATGGTTCAGCGAAAACCTTGACTGAGGCGGTTAAAATTATGGGACACTATCAACTTGGGCGTATGTTATCAGATAAAGATGTCGCGTTACTCGTTGCTTTTCTTAAAACACTGACAGGCGAATATAACGGGCAGCCACTATGAAACGGCATCAATGGTTAACGATAATTGCATTTATAAGCACTATCGTTCTACTGGTATTTTTAATTATAAAAAGTCGTTCTATTGATTTTATAGAGCATGAACGTTATCAAGCTGCTATTTTTCAACATTTAGCGAGAGACGCGATGCTTAATCGTGATATTTTGCACTCACGCTACGAATTAGTCACATCCTATGATACGTTAGTATCACACATATCTGAATTACAAAGAATTCAAGCCGAATTAAATCAAATTCCTAGCTTTATCTCACCTAGAGGACAGCAAAAATTACATAATATTGTAGAAATACGTGAGCAACAATTAATTAAAAAGAGCATATTATTAGAGATATTTAAATCACGTAACGCGGTTTTAAAAAATTCGTTGCGTTATTTACCCGTGTTAGGAGAGGAAGAGGTTTGGCAATGGTATCAATCCGTTTCTACACGCCATCCAAGTATTTTAATGAATTCATTGCTGCATAATTTATTGCTTTATAATTTAACGGCTGATGAAATGCTCGCACCCAATGTGCATAAAATAATGGATGAATTAGTTAAATTCAATGAAGTTGATGCGCAAAGTGAAGATGAAAAATTAATCACTTTGGCACTTGCTCATGCCAAAAATATTATGCGTCATAAACCAGAAGTAGACCATTTAACGAAGCAATTAATGCCAGTTGAAGCCGATAAGTATGCAAATCAATTAGAGCGTGTTTACCATCATTACGCACAACAAGCGATCAAGTTGGCTGAAATTTATCGCTTGGCTGCATATTTGTGGAGTTTAATGCTAGTATTTTGGGTTAGTTATTTTTTCGTCACTCGCTTACAACGCGCAAATCAACGTACTAAAACGATTTTAGAAAGCATTAAAGATGCGTTTATTGCCATTGATTTACAAGGTCAAGTTTCATACATTAATTCCCAAGCTAGTCATTTATTAAAAATTAATCCAGATTTAAAACGTAATTTGCATTATACGCAATTATTTTCAGCGCCGTTAAGAGTAAAAATATATCAACTCGAGCAAAATAGATTAAAAAATTCTAAAAAGACCAAACAAGTTATTTTTGATTTGGAAGATTATTACCCGCATTTAGATAAGTGGCTAGAAATTCGTGCTTATCCAAGCGAAGAAGGTTTGTCTATCTTTTTTCACAATATTACTGGACGTAAACAGGCTGAATTACAGCTTAAAAATTTAAATGAAGAGTTAGAATACCGTGTTCAAAGTCGTACTAAACAATTAACTGAAATAAATCAAAAATTAGAAGCGACAACGATTGAATTAGAAAAACATGCAACCGCCTTAGTTGAAGCTAAAAATATTGCGGAATCTGCGAATCAAGCCAAAAGTCAATTTATCGCTAATATGAGTCATGAGTTAAGAACACCATTAAATGCGGTGATTGGTTATAGTGAAATGTTAGAGGAAGAAGCAATAGATTTAGGTGTCGAGGCGTTCGTTAATGATTTACAGAAAATTCAGCAATCTGCTAAGCATTTATTAAATATGGTAAATGATGTATTAGATATTTCTAAGTTAGAAACGGGTGATTTAGTATTACGATTACAAGAGGTAGAGTTAAAACCTTTGTTTAATGAAGTTATTGATACATTACGTCCAATGCTAAATCATTCAAACAATCGTTTATATACTTTCTACAGTGAAAATATCACGACGATGACGACTGATAGCACTCGTTTACGTCAAGTATTGCTGAATATTTTGGGTAATGCGATTAAATTCACACAGAATGGAAAAATTCAGTTTGAAGCTCGCCTTAGTAAACAGCAAGAATTTGGTAAAATTTCTGATTGGCTGCATATCCAAATTATTGATACAGGTATTGGTATCAGCTTGGAACAACAACAATATTTATTTAAATGGTTTTCACAAGTAGATAATTCATATACTCGCGCTTATGACGGAGCAGGTCTAGGTTTGGTGATTAGTAAAAATATTGTGGAATTAATGAAAGGTTACATTCGTCTGGAAAGTACAGCAGGGCATGGAACAACAGTACATATTTATCTGCCAAAAAATTTATTATATTGTAAAATATCTTAATTAATTGCATTCTTATTGTCAATACATATTGATTTATTGCTATATTTAAATAATAAGTGCAAAATATTTAAGTTATATTTACCTCGTTTCTACGTGGCGAGGCTGTAAAAGAATTCCGAACCACGTAACTCCTATAGAACCGATTTGAAATCTAAGAAATATGTTAAACTTTGAAGTTGAGTCAA
>CAYMCP010000040.1:0-33728 GCA_964388965.1 uncultured Thiotrichaceae bacterium
TTTTAGAAGAAAGCGCAGAACTTGATGAATCCGAAACTTTAGAAAGCGCGGAAATCGATGAATCCGAAACTTTAGAAAGCGCGGAACTTGATGAATCCGAAATTTTAGAAAGTGCGGAAATTTTAGAAGAAAGCGCGGAAATCGATGAATCCGAAATTTTAGAAAGTACTGAAATTTTAGAAGAAAGCGCGGAACTTGATGTAACAGACAGTGATGAGATGGTAAAACTTGCCCAATTTGAATCAGATGCCCCGGAAAACAATGAAAATTTAACAATGCCCACTTTACCAATCGAAGCTTTACCAGAAGCAATTAACTCTCAAGCTCAACGTTTACCGGGTTTTCCAGATGAAAATACACCGTTCAAGTGGCTTTATCCACCTTTGTTAGGTCGAAATATCTTAGTAAAACCTGATTTTCAAGGTGGCTTGCGACCTAATTTAGATGATAATACATGGATTATTCAATTGAACGAGCAATGGCGATGCTTTTCTGATGCACAATGGGAATACTCAACTGAACAAGATGCGCGCCAAGCTCTGCGCGAACAAACCGCGTGGCATGTACAATGTAATCCTATCTTAGCGAAACAACGTTGTGTTGCTATTGCTCAAGAACGCAAAACATGGCGAATATGGCAAATTACCGAAATCTCTAACGATTTAGCACAACAGTTGATAGAAGCTTTATCTTTAACTAATACCAATCAATTAGTTGTTGAAACTTTTATCTGCGCAACACGTTATTTAGATGCTTATCAGGAAGTTATACAATTACCATTTGAATTCCAACTACAGCTAAATAATATCCAAATCCATGAACATAAAATTACTTATCTTGGCGTGATTTATGGCAGAAAAAACCAGTTAACTAATCAATTTCTAGGTAGTAGCGAAGCAATTAAAGAGGTCTTAAAACAAAGCTTTGCGCCTATTATTCATCAAGCTGTGCGTACTAGAGATTTAAATGTTGAGGCTATCCTTGCTGAATTGGAAACTGTACAAACCCAAGATGATGATTTGGTTATTATTGAAACACTAGCTGAATTATTTGCACAAGCTAGCTAAATCTGAATATTTATTTAAATAAAACAATATCTTATAATTCAACCATTCCCATTTTCAACCTCCTAATGTTTGATCTCACATTGGGCAGGCAGGTTCAGGTTAATTTTACTTTGTCGAAAATTTTAAAAATGGAATTCTTTTACAGTCTCGGCACGTAGGAACAAGGTAAATTACTTAACGATTTTAAATGTTACTTTTCTGTCCTGATGATTGTTCGTCGTTTCACCAAAACGAATTAACGACGATTGAGTTAATAGTAAATAATCGGAAGTAATGCCTTGTGTTTGCAACCAATTGCGTACCGTTTCAACACGTTCCTGTCCCAATTGACGATTATAATCCAATGTACCAATACCGTCCGTATATCCCGTAAGTTGGATGCGCAATGGTTGATTCAATTGCTTGTTAAATCGTAACAATAAACGAATGTTAGTAATCAGGTCTCGCAATATCTGCTCTTGGTCAGGCGCGAAACTTTTATCATCCGCAAAATAAATCGCCGTATTTTCAATCTTCGCAATAACCTCTTTACGTTGTTCAATCGTTGCGTCAAGTAAATTTTCCGTATCAATTTCTGCAAAATCCTGCAATATTGCCAGTTTATTCATCAACTGCTTACGTGCTTGATCAGTAATTATCCCTAATACATACAATCGTTTATCTTTTACCTCCAAACTCACACCATCAGGTAAATTTAACGTTGCTTGCGCCTGTTTTAATAATACTTGATCGGTATTTTGCAAGTTATCTGCATTCAGATGATTAATCCCATTAATTAAAAAAACATTATTCAAAGCTTTTTCTATCCACACACCGGGCGCGTGACCATTTAAATGCAATGTATCCGTTTCCAAATGTAATTGCACAGTCGCAGGCGGCTCTAAAGCTTGTAATGCGCGTTTTTCAATGAAACTTGGATGCAAATCTTGATAGGATGTCCAGTACATTTTAAGCTGATCACTGCTCAAACCGTAATCCGCTGCCAATCTATCAGGACGGATTGCTAGCGGGTCTCTTAAACCATAAATAATTGTTTTATCAGCAATTTTTTTAATATCAGTCACCGATAAGCCAACAGTTTGACGCAAAGCAGCAATATACAAATCAATTTGATGTTGTAAATCTTCTTGTTCAGCATCGCGTAACGCATTGGTATAATTAGCAATATTCAATTTAGCGAGACGTTGTTGTAAATCATCACGCATTGCTTGCGTCGCCAAACCAGAAATATACAATTGTTCGTCACGTATCGTAAAATCTACGTCTACCCAATTAGGTAATTTATCAGCAATTTTCGCCCATAGCCAATCACCATTATTTTGTAATTGCTCAAGATTAAGCTTTGCCACACCTGCCAATGTTGTACTTATTTTTACTGCGCTATCAATCCAAGCTTGTGGTGCGTGACCTGTGAAAATTAAAGTTTGGGCACTTATATCAAGTTTCACCGTATCGGGTGGATTTAATGCTTGTTTCGCGCGTTGTAGTACAAAATTCGGACTTAAATCATGATACGCTTGCCAATTTGCTATCACTCTTAATCCTGTCGCATCCAAAATGGATTGTGGATTTTGCGCAAGTGGGTCTTTTAATCCTTTGATAAAACGCTGATTATTTTTAATTCCCGCATCTAAGATTTTAATACCATCAATTGTATCCAACTCCGCTAACAAATTTTGAAATGCGGACTCTGTATCTATCCAATATTGCTGCTGATTATACAATTCAGTCGTATCAAATTTTTTAATCCCTGCTAACATGCCTTGTTTTAAACGTAATTCTTCAATCCAATCATTATCTGCATCACCTTTAATAATTAATAAATCATGTTTTAAATTTAATTCAATCGTTTCAGGTGGTTGTAAAGCGAATTTCGCGCGTTGTAAAACAAAATTTGGATGTAAATCTTGATATGCTGTCCACTGCATTACAACGTTTTCTAAACCGATTTTATCAGCAATTTCATTAGGTTGTGGTGCAAGCGGATCGCGTAAGCCTTTGATAAAATAATGATCATTTTCAATACCACTAGCAATTACTTTTAAACCCGCAGCCTCATCCAATGCAGCCAATAACTTTGTAAATAATGGCTGAGTATCGATCCAATACTGTTTTTTATTGGTTAAATTTGTCGTATCAACATCTGCTACACCTATCAACATAGATTGTTTTAATTGAAGTTGCTCAATCCATTCATGCTCTGCCACGCCAGTAATAAATAACGTCCCATCGGCAAAAGTTATACTGATATTATCAGGTGGATTTAATGCTTGTTTAGCGCGTTGCAAAATAAACTGCGGATACAAAGCATGATACTGTGCCCATTCCATTTCTACATCAGCAAGATTAAATTGTTGTGCAATTTTTTGCGGATCAATTGATAATGGATCACGTAATCCTTTGATAATACGCTTATTATCACGCTTATCTACCTTAGTTATTTTAATGCCTTGTACTGAATCCAATGTATCGACTAGGGCTAAAAATTGTTGCTTAGTATCCAGCCAATATTGTTGACGATTGTGCAACTCATCCATAATAACTTGCTGTATACCGCCTAACATCCCCTGTTTTAATATCGCTTGTTCAATCCATTCATTATCTGCCTCGCCTGTGAGATATAATTTATTATTTTTTAAGGAAATATTAACACTATCAGGTGGATTTAATGCTTGTTTAGCGCGTTGCAAGACAAATTGCGGAGCTAAATCTTGATACGTGCCCCATTCATTAACGATTTTATCTTGTAAAGCGAATTGTGCGGTAATTTCCGCAGGATCGGTCGCCAATGGATCGCGTAAACCGCGTACAATAAGTTTACCATTATCTTGTTTAGTATTAATTACCATTAAACCTGCTGTATTACGCAAAGTTTGAATATAATGTTGCAAATGACGTTGGTGCTGAATCTGTAAGAATAACCACGTAAAAATACCAATCACAATTAAACTGGTTACTGCAATTAAAGGTAATGAAAAAAAGCGTGATTTCTTACTTGCTTCTTGCTTTAACTCTTTCATTTGTAAGTTTTTTTGTAAAATAGCATGACAGGGTTCTAATGGTGCGGGATCGCCTTCAAAGTGCGCCAATAAACGACCATAACGGGCATGGATAGTCTCTAATGACTGTTTCATAACCCCGCGCAATTTGTACGACGCATTACCGCGTACGACGCAAGCTAACACTGCATAAGGTCCCTGCTCTAACCAAACGGTATAATTGCCTAATTCAACTTTTTCCAAATCGCCCTCAGCCGTAAATGAATCACGAATAAAATCCTGAATAGCGGTCAACATAGCCGATACAGCATCACTATCACCCACTTCAACCCCATCTTGACTCAAATGTTGTATTAATAAACCAGATTCCTTGTGTACTAAAAAAACTTGTTCTACGCGATAAACTAAGGTTTTTTGTAAAAGGACATCAGTAAATGATTGACCAGTACGCAATGCTTCAAATCGCCACAACATGCCTTTAATGGAAAGACTTTGCTCGACTGCGGCGTTAACTGATTGCAAAAATTCTTTAATGGATTCATTAATAGCGCGACGAATCGCAGGTCCCATAATGGGGAATAAGGTATCTGCGAGTGCTTTCGCATCTTGACTAATAGACTGTTGAATGCAGCGCGTCACTGGTATTTGCAACGATTCGGCTAATTCTGCGTCACTGATTTCCGTTTTAGTACCATCTTGTTCTGAGGCACGGCGAATCGCATCAGGTAGACTTTTAGCGATTTCTGCTGTACGCTTTTCGGTATCTTTTAAATCTGTTTCCAATTGGACAATACGCCGCAAAATAGTTTGAATTTGCTGTTGTTCTAACTGATCTAATTCTGCATCAAGCGTACTGATGTGGATTTTGTGTGAATGGAGAATTTTACGGATTTTTTTCACCAACTGAGCAACTTCAATTCTTAGCGGCTCAATTAGCAAAGGATGTAGTGGGTTAGCAAAACTTTCAGGTTCAATCTGTATCGTTTTTTTAACGCAATTATCAACTGGTTTTTGCAACGCAATAATGAGTTCGCTCATGTCTGGAACAATTTTTAAAGCTTGAGGTAATACACTGGCAACGTCCTGACTACGCGATTGTAAATCAATTATTCGCTGTTCTAACTTGTCAATACGCTGTTGTTCTTCTGCGAGCAACAAAGTACGCAACTGTTGATAATCATTCATATTTTATTTTAAACCCTTTACCCTGAATTATTATTTTATATTTATTATATGTACTTCATGAAAATTTTCAGTAATTTCTAATTTTCAAGCTATTACCAAAATTATTATATAGAAAAATAAACACTATTTTCTTATTTCAATCCTGAGTGTGCCAATCTAAAAAGCAATTTTTGCACCTTTTAAATAATTTAGGTTTGATCATATAAACATTATTAGATATGCTCATAAGCGACCTCGTTTTTTGTAATATCAAGTCTGTATAAAAAAATTCATCACATGCCAAATTCTACATTTTCTCGTTTTGACACAGCACTTGCCTTAGTGAGCTTAGTTTTATTACTACTCGGTTTAATCATGGTCACATCCAGCTCGATTTACATTGCAGAAACTCGTTTTAATGATAGCTTATATTATTTTTGGCGACAATTGACGCATGTTGGCATAGGTATTTTTATTGGTATAGTAATTATTTTGATTCCGATCCAATTTTGGCATCGTGCCAGCGCGGTTTTACTTTTAATCGGCACATTAAATTTATTATTGGTTTTAACTCCTTATTTCGGTCACAGCGTAAACGGTAGTATGCGTTGGATGCAAATTGCAGGATTTAATATACAACCTTCTGAATTAATGAAATTATTCATGATCTTATACTTAGCTAGTTACCTAATCCGTCGTAGTGAAGAAGTACGAGAATCATTTATGGGATTTGTCAAACCAATGTTAGTATTAATTTTTATTGCTGGATTAATTTTACTTGAACCAGATTACGGCGCAACAGTCGTTTTATTTATGACTGTACTAGGCATGTTATTTTTAGCTGGTGTGCCTATGTATCAATTTATATTATGGGTTGTTGGTGTGAGTTGCGCATTAATTTTATTAATAATTTTCGCACCTTATCGTTTAGAACGTTTAACAACATTTATAAATCCTTGGGCTGATCCGTTTAACTCAGGTTTTCAATTGACACAAGCACTTATAGCAATCGGACGGGGTGAATTGTTTGGAGTAGGATTAGGTAACAGCGTACAAAAATTAGCCTATCTACCTGAAGCACATACTGATTTTTTATTTGCCATTTTGGCAGAGGAGTTGGGTTTAATCGGCGTAATATTTATTATTGGTTTATTTGGATTTTTGGTATTACGCGCTTTTATAATCGCAGTCGAAACTGAAAAATTAGGATTGTATTACGCAGCTTACGCCGCCTATGGCATTGGTTTATGTATCGGTTTACAAGCAAGCATTAATTTAGGTGTCAATATGGGTTTACTGCCAACTAAAGGATTAACTTTACCTTTAATGAGTTATGGCGGCTCAAGTCTTATCGTAACCTGTATGATGTTAGCGATTTTGTTGCGAATTGATTACGAAACACAACAAAAACGTATGCAATCGGATTTAAAAGCAAAAGTCAAATAAATGTTACGAAATGAATTTTACAGTTAAAATAGTGACATATAAATTGTTAAAAATTAAATATATAATAGCTTGTTTTCTCTCATTTCCATGTTCCTCGTGAAAACAAGAAAATGATATATTACAAATATTTAATTATTTCGTTTATCCATCAAAAAACTGCAAAAATAATATATACTGATCCCTATTTTTGACTAGAGGTAGCGTTTCAGGTAATCCCCACTGAATCGGATTTATGAAATTAGAAAATAAGTTTAAAATTTTAAAAATTCAATCCTAACTACGGTAGATGAGATTTATGCGACGTGTTTTAATGTTTTTTTTATTATTGGTAAATTTTTCGGTATTCGCAGAAAACCAACAAATTCCAACCGTCAAAGTAGAAATTAAAGGCGTAAAACAAGCTGATATTATTAAAAATATTCTTGCCAATTTGCGCATAGAACAACAAAAAAACAATGATCGTCTATCAGAAAAACGCATTAAACGCCTGCACGCTAAAGCATCAGACGATATTCTTATTGCACTCAAACCTTATGGCTACTACCGTCCACAAGTGGAAGCTGAATTAATTCAACCAGTTGATGAAAAGCGAATATGGCTAGCCATTTACACAGTAGACTTAGGTGAACCACTTATCTTAAAAACCGTCGATGTTGAACTATTAGGCGAAGCAGAACAAGATGAAATTTTTAATCAATTATTAGCGAAATTTCCAGTTAAACAAGGTGATACCTTCAACTCTCTTAATTATGAAAAAGGTAAACGTATTTTACGCAATTTAGCAGAATCCAGAGGCTACTTTGATGCAAATTTTCTTACCACACAAGTTTTAATTGATGAATTAAATTATACTGCTAACGTCAAATTAGTTTTTGATAGTGGTAAACGCTATAAATTTGGTGAAGTTCAATATCAACAAGACATTTTCAAACAATCACTACTTGATCGCTACAAAACTTTTGAAACCAATGACCCCTACGACGAAGATGCCCTTATTGCATTTCGGACAGCTTTGGTAAATAGCCAATATTTCGATACTGTAGAAGTGAATATTGACCGTGAAAATAAACAAAATTACACCTTTCCAATTATTGCAAAATTAACGGTTAAAAAACGTAATTTATACACAGCAAGTATTGGTTATGGTACGGATACTGGATTACGTGGCGGTTTAGGTTGGGAGCGGCGTTACATCAATAGTTACGGACATAAATTTAAATTTGATGTACAACTTTCAGAAATTCGCCAATCTGCTACAGCGCAATATATTATTCCAGTCGGTGAGGATCCGAACCAATTTGTTACCGCCAAAGCAGGTTATATCAATGAAGAAAATGATACTTACGATATTGAAAGTTTGGTTTTAGGTGTCTCAACCAATCGAATTCGCACTTTGTTCGATAAAATTCAGTTACAAGAAGTTATCGGTATTGAATACCGTGATGAAACTTATCAAATTGGTCAGGATACGGGTCATGCTACTTTATTGATGCCTAATGCTTCTTGGTCTCTGATTGAAGCCGATGATCGTATTTATACATTAAATGGTTATCGGATTGATTTTTCAATACGCGGCGCACTTAATAAAATGGGTTCTGACAATTCATTTTTACAAACCCATCTAAATGGCAAATATATTCATCAAGTCTTTGAAAAAGGACGTTTTATTACTCGTGGCGAATGGGGATACACTTCTATGTCATTGTTGGACGGCGAATTTAGGGATTTACCTCCTAGTATTCGCTATTTTGCCGGTGGTGACAAAAGTGTACGGGGTTACGATTATAATGCTTTGGGCCCGCAAGATGAGAAAGGTTATGTAATTGGTGGTAAGCATTTAATTATTGGTAGTGTTGAATATGAACATCAAATTGTTGGTAAATGGAGTGCGGCTGTGTTTTATGATGTGGGTAATGCAGTTAATGATTTTTCTGAAGCTTTACAACATGGCGCAGGTGTAGGTGTACGTTGGCGTTCGCCGATTGGGTTAATTCGGCTGGATTTGGCGACTGCATTAAATAAAGATAATTATCCCGTGCGTTTACACATTAATATCGGACCTGATTTGTAGCGTTAGTTTAAAATCTATCGTGTTTTTTCGCTAATAAATAGCTTGTAATTAGTTAAGAATTAACAAATAATTATGTAATAATTTCCCAAGATTCAATATTACCTTCAATAACAGTAAATAACGGATGGGACTGATAATTTTGTATAACCATTAATTCAGCGTATTTTTTTGGATCACGCTGCTGTAATTTTTTGCGCAAATGTTGCACTTCATAGTCAATTTGCCCTGTTGTCACCGTAATTGGGTTAATATCGCCAAAAGTTGCAATTTTAGACAAATCAAATTGATAACCACGTTGAGTTGCCTCACTTTGCACAATGCTTAAATAATAAGCAATATAACTTTCTGGTGTAGCCGTTTGCTTAAAACGCAACAACTGAGGATGATTTTTATAACCTCTTGTTTCACCTTGTAAAACTTTTTGTGCTAGCAAGCCCTCACGCCATAACGCAACTAATCCTTTCACATCGAGATAACAAGGATGTAATGACCATAAACGCATAAAATACCTTTTTAATTATCAAATAGGTTTCATAGAAAATTCTGCAATAAATGAGCAGCCATGTCCCAACTCACTTTCACAACGGATAGTTCCTCCCATTTGCTCGATTAATTTTTTAACGCTAAACAAACCCAAACCAGTCGAATGTTCTTGACCTGTTGGCTTAGGCGTTAGCTTAGCAAATTTACCGAACAACTGAGAACTCCGAAAAACTTTTTTTGCCTATAATAAAATCAATCACTTATGCAAATACGCTCCACCTAAAATCAATGACTTACAAACTTTTTCAGAGTTTTCAGGAACAATTTAGCTTGATCTGCCGCACTCAAACCCGGTCCTTCGTCTTTCACTTCAAAGCGAACAATCTGTTTTTCTTCGATATTATCCAAATACAAATATACATTACGATTAGCTGGCGAATATTTAACTGCATTAGAAATTAAATTATCTAAAATTTGTCGAATTGCAGTTTTATCTACATAAGCGATACACTGGATTGCAGTGGACTTGTCATACACAGTAATATTTTTTTGTAAACCACGTTGTCGATAAATTGTATATAATTCTCGATAAACAATTAAAATATCATATTGCTGAACATTAATATTTAATTTTCCAGATTCTAACGCATTCACATCAAGCAAATTATTAATTAATTCTAACATTTGATTGGCGGTATATTTAATTTTACCCATTAAATCAATGATTTCATCAAGACTCATTTCATCAGCAAATTCTTCAATTTCTTCAGCATAACCTCTTACAATACCAATTGGGTTTTTCAAATCATGTGCTGTAATACCTAGCATTGCATTTTTTTCACGATTTAAATCTTCTAAAATAATATTTTGTTTTTTCAATGCAGCAGTACGCTCTTCAACCTTTATTTCCAATTCAGCGTAAAATTGAGCATTTTCAATTGAAATAGCTATTTGTGAAGATAATAATTGCAAAATTTGCAAATGATTTTCCGTAAAAGCATGTTCAGTTTTTGTGTTTTCCAAATATAAAATAGCAACCAAATTACTCCGATTTAACAATGGAATACATAATACTGATTTTGGATTAACTTGTTGTAAATAGGTGTCATTACGAAAATCAAATTTATGCTTGTCTTTTGGTAAAACAATACAATGCTGTTTACGCAATACAATATTGATAATAGCGTTAGATAAAAGTGTACTTTGCTCAATATTAATTGATTGTAATACACTAACTTGCTCACGATTTGCAAACGCCTCTGCTTGAATAAACCACTCATTTTGTTTAGGTAACAATAAAAAACCTTTATCAGCCCCCGCATTTTTAATCACAATATTCATCATTGCTATCAATAATTTATTTAATTTAATTTCACTCGATAAAATTTGTGAAGCTTGCAAAATACTGGTTAAATCTAAAAGTTGACTGGTTGCATATTGCGTTGCTTGTGAGCTGATTGATAAATGAGTCGTTGTCTGCTGCTCAATATGTGAGGTATTGCTATCAATAAAATATACATTATAATCGTTTTTTAATTTTTCAGCTTTAGGTTTTGCGCCCCAATGAATATAATGATAATGGGCTTCTCTAAAATATAAACAAGCAATTTTACCCATGCCATGTTGATGGTAGAATTTCGCAGCTAATTCATTAGCTAAGGCTTCATCATGTAAAAATTCATTTTGCTTCGCACCTTTAATTGCTTTTTCGTAAAATTTACAGGCTTGCCAATAGTCTTCGCGTATTTTGGCACGTTCTGCCTCCACTAAATCATATTTATGCTGAAAATTTACCGGTGCAAACTGCGCCCATTTTGCCAACCGTTGCTGGTAACGTTCAATCGTTGTTGCAAGATGCAATTGCAATTTGTCAGAGGCTTGAGGATACAGGGCTAAAGCCACAAGTGAGTAGTAATAATAACTTTGACTAGGTACGGTTACGCCCATGAGAGTTTTACCTAAATCTTCTAACTGTTCAGCACAATCTAAAGCCGCTTCATATTGCTCAAAAAGATAATAAATAATGGTTTGAGCAAATAAATTAGTGAATTTTAATGGCGACGTGTAGTATTGAGATTGCTCTAATTGAAAAATATCAATAAATTTACCTTTTAATATAAAGATATTATTCGTTTTACCTAATAAATTATGCGTTAATTGCCCCCACAAACTTAAATATGATTCAGGAAATGGATGTTGATTTTTACGTGCCATTTTGACATAAGCAGGTATCTCTTCAGCCACTTCTGTCAACGGTTTACCACATAAAAACATGCCTGAGCAATAGTGCATTGCAGCATAACCCATAAACTCCAAATCACCTATTTCAAAACCAGTTTGTATAGCCTGTTTAAGTGGTGTAAGACAAGCTCGAAAGGGCTTTTTCCAAGGCTTAATTTGCGCATTATAAGCAGTGAGCACTTTGCATAAACTCTCCTTATCTTGATATTTATCTAATAAACGCAATGCCATTTGGCCAAATCGATAACCCGTATCAATATTTAATTGTCCACAACACAACACACCGTAAAAAGCGTAAATATACGCAGCTTTTGGTGAATTACCCTTATCAAGCTGCAATTGCAACATCGTAAATGCAGTTTGCATCCCTAATTTTGGGTCAATATGAAACGACGGCACGTAGATCGAAATCAGAATGCGATACATAAATAGGCTTGTAGGATCAGTCATATCTGGTAAATTTTCATATACTTGCAGGTCTTGCTGTTCTGGCGGTGTTTGTTTTAATGAAAATCCTAATTTATTTAAAATTTTATGCCCTAAATATACAGAATCTTTAACGCGATTTTTCACTGCATAAAATAATAATTCATATTCATAAATTCGCACTTTATCCAAATCTGTTTTAGCATATCGTAATACAATTTGGGTCAAATATTGTGCTTGCTCATAATCAGTGGCTAACAAAGCCGCCTTAACTGAATACACATAAATATCTAAAATTAATTGATAATCTGTTTCCCACCAATTATCATCAGTAACACGCTGTGCGGCTTGAAAATAGGTTATTGCAGAAATATAAGCTGCTTCATCAATTGCACGCTGACCTGCTTGTAAATTCAGTTTTGCTACCGTTATTTTTTCTTTATAATCACTTATTAAATTTAAACTATAATTAAATTGCTGCACAATACTAAATAAATTTTCTTCTTTAACATTATGTTTTAATAATAATCTTCCGATATGTAAGTGTAAAATTTGCTTTTCTGTATCAGGAACAAGTGCATAAGCTGCTTGTTGAATTCTGTCATGCTGAAATTTGAATGCAGCACTACTTGCGTGTTCTGCATTTTCTAATAATTTGTACTTATCGTTCAACGGAATAATGAACCCTTGCTCAATCGCGGGCCATAATACGTTAAAAGTATTGTAAATATTATGTTTAAAGATGATTGATAATGTTTGCAAATCAAATTTATTACCAATACTCGCAGCCAATTGCAATACTTTTTGCGTCTGACTAGTTTGTTTACGGATTTTGTCTGTCATAAGCTCCACAACATTATCAGCTAATGTTTTAAGAGCAATTTTATTTATATTCCATACCCAACACTGACGAGTTACATTAAAATTTAATAAATCTTCCTCATATAGCGTTTTAAGAAAATTGATAACAAAAAAAGCATTTCCTAAAGTTTTTTCATATAGCAATCGGCTCAATTCAGATACATTATTGTCATGTAAAGTATCAATTAATAATTCAGTTACATCTTGTTCGGCTAAATTATCCAATTCTACTTGATAGATTTGTTGCTGCTGCTTATATAATTTATTTAATGTAATTTGAAATAAATGACTTTCATCAACTTCATTAGTTCTGTAGGCTGCAATAACTAGTAGATGATGTAATTCACTATCTGTTAGTAATAATTGCAGCAAATTTAATGATGCAGAATCCGCCCATTGCCAATCATCAATAAATAATACAAGTGGATGTTCGGCTTGACAAATAGCACGCATAAAATGTTGAAACGAAACATTAAATCTATTATGTGCTGCACGCGCACTAGTTAATTCAGCTACAGCGGGTTGTTTACCAATAATGTATTCTAATGATGGGATAACATCAATTAATACTTGTCCATTTTGTCCTACTGCATCTAGGATTTTTTGTTTCCATTGTGCTAAAACTTGCAGATTGCCGCTTAATAAATAATCACAAAAATCTTCAAAAGCCTGTGTAATTGCAGAATAGGGTGTATTACGTTGATATTGATCAAATTTACCCGATGCAAAGTAGCCATGTTTTTGTGTCATTGGCAGGTGCACAGCATTGACCAGCGAGGTTTTTCCGACACCCGAATAACCTTTTACTAGCATTAATTCAGTATTACCTTGTGCGACCCGTTCAAAGCTTTGTAATAATTGATTAATTTCAGTTTCACGCCCGTATAATTTTTGCGGTATATTAAATTGATTAGAAAAATCTTGTTGCGCTAATAAAAAATCAAGTTGTTGTAAATCATCTATATATGCTAAACAAATAGTTAAATCATGTTTTAAACCTAATGCAGATTGATAACGATTTTCTGCATTTTTCGCTAATAATTTCATAATCAGCTTTGATAAAATATAAGGAATATCTGGATTGATTTCATGTGGTGGTGTAACAGATTTAGCAATATGGCAATGTACTAATTCTAATGGTTCTTTACTATCAAACGGTAACTTTTTAGTTAAAAGTTCATAAAAAGTGATCCCTAAAGAATATAAATCAGCACGATAATCTAAACTACAATTCATGCGTCCAGTTTGTTCTGGAGCAATATAGGGCAATGTACCTTCCAATTGTTCGGGATTTTTCAAACTCGTTACCTCTCTTAGCAAAACGGATGAAATGCTAAAATCAATAACTTTAAGCTGATTAGTTTGTTGATTCCAAATAATATTTGCGGGATTAATATCCTTATGGATCACTTGACTGGCATGAATTTCTGCAAGGGTTTGGGTGATGGTGATCGCTATAGATAAAAAGCTTGGTATGAAAAATGGAACAGCAGATTGCTGTAATATATTTTTTAATGATTCTCCATTAATGTCTTCTAAAACAATAAATAAGCGGTTATGATATTTTTGTAATTCATAGGCTGTAATTGTTCCATTACTATTAATTTTATTAGTAATATCAAATTCTTGACGATAAAAAATAAGCTCTTGTGGCGTTGGGAGTGAATTTTTTTGTATTTTGATCACAACAGGTAAATTGTCATGCACTCTTCTACCACGATAAATAAGTGATTTTGCTGTTTCATAAATTTGGTTATGCAATTCGTAATTAGGCAAGTCAGATAAAAGCATAAAACCCTCTTTTTTTATATTTAAAGCTATTTTGAAGCTTAGCCCTCTTTTCTGCTAATATTAATCGATTAAGTTTATATAAACAAGTTATATCAAAAAGCAAAAAATATACGTGAAAACAATATGTTAAATTATTTAATATTATTTTTTACTAATAAAGTGATTATCTAATTTGTTATTTACTATAAAATATTGCTTGAAAATACGTTATCTATCACCAGTGTTATAACAGCACTTTCGCCACAATATGCTAAGTCATTGATTTTTAGTAATCACTAGAAATAGTTGATTATAATGAAATCAAATAGTTAGAAATTCTCTCAAAAAAGTTGGCGAAGGTATTGTTATAAAATATAAAAATGAATAGATTAAGTAAAATTGTTAATTATTAAAAATATATTCATAACCTAAAAACCGCACGTTTCTGTGATTGCATTGAGCACATTTCCCTTGTTTTAGCCATTGTTGTCAACAGTCTAGTTGAATGAATTTTGTTAATATCTATGAAGATTATAAAAATGAAAAAAACTATCTTCTATATTATTTTAAATTATTTTTTATTCTTCTCTAATTATGCTATGAGCAATGATGAAGAGCGAGAATTAATGAATGAATTACGTCACCTCGATTTGTCTGAATTATTGGATATTGTTGTATTAGATGATGTATTCGACATTTTTGATTCATTAGTTAAAATGCAAACGGTATCAGTCGCAACTGGTAAAGCTCAAACGATGGCTAGTGCACCTGCTGTCACGAGTATTATCACAGCGCAAGATATTGAAGCAATGGGCGCAACTCACTTAGATCAGGTGTTGGAAACCGTGCCCGGATTGCATGTTGGGCATAGCCAATTGGCTTACAGTTCTTTGTATTTTATTCGCGGTATTTATTCTATTCAAAATCCACAAACTTTGTTTCTAATCAATGGGATGCCAATAAAAAGTTTATTTATGGGTGATAGGCAGCGTATTTGGAGTCAAGTCTCTTTAAATCAAATTGCTCGTATTGAAATCATTCGTGGACCGGGTTCTGCGTTATACGGTGCAGATGCTTTTGCTGGCGTGATTAATATCATTACAAAAAATGCAATAGATATTAATGGTAACGAAGCAGGGACTAGAATCAGTAGTTTTGATACATACGAAGCATGGGCACAACATGGCAAACAGTATGGTGATTTTGATGTTGCTGCAATGCTAAATTATTATACAACTCAAGGACATAATGAAATTTTACAGGCTGATGCACAAACTTATTACGATAAAATACATCATACTCAAGCTTCTTTAGCACCTTCCGAAATGCCATTACAACGTGAAATGATTGAAACACGTTTTGATCTTGGTTATGAAATGAATTATTTTAATCATTGGCGTTTACGTTTGGCTTATCAAGGACAATTTGGTGTTGGCAATGCCGCAGGTGTAAATCAAAGTTTAGATAAATGGGGAGATTATGATTCTGAGTCAATAGATATAGATTTAACAAATACTTACACACCTTGGCAAGATTGGGAATTCATTAATCGTGCGCGTTTTAGGGAAACTTACTTTCAAGCCAATGAGCAACGAATTTCACCCAAAGGTTTTAATGGTAAGTATCCAAATGGGCGTATTGGTAATCCTTATTTATCGCAAACTAATACTTATGTAGATTTTTCTGTATTCTATCACGGCTTTGATAAGCATAAATTTAATTTAGGTTTAGGTTATTTTTATGGTGATGTGGAAGAAATTTCACAGTATACGAATTTTGGACAAGATCGTTATGGCAAACCAATTCCGCCTAATGTGCCAACTTATGCCGATTTATCTGATTCACCTTACGCTTTTCTTAGAGAAACCGCACGTAGTAGTTGGTATGCGTTTATTCAAGATATGTGGATAATTAATGATAAATGGTCACTTACCTCTGGTTTACGTTATGATCATTATAATGATATTGGTTCCACAGTTAATCCGCGCTTGGCTTTGGTGTGGCAAATAAGAGATGATTTTACGACTAAGTTATTGTATAACGAGGCTTTTCGTGCGCCAGTATTTTCTGAAATTTATGTTTATAGTCCGTTATTGGTTGGTAATGAAAATCTAAAGCCTGAACAGATTAAAACTTGGGAATTGGCTTTTGATTACTATGTGAAGAAAAATTTACATTTAGCGACTAATTTTTATAAATATCGTATAACCGATGGTATTCAAACTTATTATGATCCAAAAGCACAAGAAAAACAAGAACCTACCATTTTAAATACAGGTAATTACAAAGGACATGGTTTTGAGTTTGAGGCACGTTGGAAATTAAATTCAGGTATGAGTTTAATCACTAATTACAGTTATCAGCAAAGTATTGACGAAGCTATTAATGATGACGTGGGTATGTTACCAACTCAGACTGCTTATGCTCGTTTTGATTGGTTGTTAGGGCATAATTGGTATTTAGATAGTCAACTGCATTGGATTGCAGCGCGTAAACGTGCTTTTGGTGATGTGAGATTGCCAGTTAATGATTATACTACTTTAGATTTAACATTGCGTTACAAAAAATTAGAAGATAGTCAGTGGAATATCGCTTTTGGTGTGAAAAATGTATTTGATGAGCAAGGTAAAGAGCCCTCACCAGGTCCGAATTCAAGCGGTTTTATTGGTATTCCGTACGATCTGCCAATGTCTGGTAGACAGTATTTTATTGAGTTTCGTTATTATTTTTAATCCACGACACGCGCAAAAATAGAACAAATTCTGCGCTTATGAACATTTAATTTTTTTATTATAGAATGCGTTTATATAATAACAAATTAACTAAAACTACGCAAACGCTGAATTAAAACTCTGATGATACCACGTACAACTTTATGTTGATCCCACATTAATTCAAATAGTGATGATTGAGATAAGGATAATAATACCGTTTCTTCAATCGCGGTGACTGAGGCAGTACGCGGCTCTGACGATAACACAGCCATTTCACCTAATAACGCTCGTTCACCTAATTGTGCAATTGTTTGCTCACCATCGTGTATTTTAACTTTACCACTAACGACTACATACATTGAAGTCCCTACTTCACCCTTGTAGAATAAAGTTTCACCTTTTGCTAAATACACCTCTTTCGTTAAATGTCCAATATCCGACAAAATATTATCTGGCGTATCTGCAAAAATACTGACCGTTTTCAAAATAATTACTTTTTCAATTAAAGTCAGCTCATCTCGTACCTCACTGTATTGGTATAACGTATCATCAATTGTTTTATCTATTTCAGCTTTCACGTCAGATTTAACGCTAGACTTTTGAATATTTTTATCTTCTTTATGACTGCGATTAATGGAAGTTTTTAAACGTTGACATAAAATTTGAATAATGCCTTTTGCCACTTCAATATGACTTTCAATTAAAACATTTAATTCTTCCTGTGATAGTTTAAATAAATAACTTTTTTCAATCGCAGTAACCGACGCGGTGCGGTGCTCAGGGTCGAGTGCCGACAATTCACCAAAAATATGCCCTTTGCCCAATACCGCTAATGTATTCGCCTTGTCATGCACACGAAATAATCCATCAGCAATCACATACATTGTTGTACCTAATTCGCCTTTTTTGAATACGTTTTCATTTTCCTGAATTTCTATGCCTTCTACAAAATTTGCAGCTTCCGCTAGAATTTCATCGGGAATCTGTGAAAAAATGCTTACTGATTTTAATACTTTTACTTTTTCTAATACTGCGTCTAAAGTTTGATGTTCAGCTTGCTCTTGTTTTAAAAATATAGCCCAAGCGGTTTCCCGCACTAAATTATCATCATCATGCAGCAACGGTGTTAAATATTCGTGCATAACCTCAAAATTGGATAACTGCATTGCCGCATCAATAGCACAAGTTCTAATCCAAGCATTATTGCCTAATTCTACATGACTACGAAGAATTTCAATAATCCATTGTAAAACAACATTATTATCTTCTTGTCTACCTTCAAAATTTTGTGGTTGTGAAACTTCTAAAACGGGTAATACGATTGCCTTGTGGGTTTTATTAACCGAATTATCGAGTAATTCTAAAGCTAAATCACGTTTTTCAATAGAAGATTCACGGAAATTACTCCAAATTTTCATAATTAATTCGGCTGGATAAATTGATGTAAGCAATAAAAAAAGACGCGCTTGCGTTTTTTCTAATTCATATTTTAATGATGCGAACAATAATGTATTTTGAATATCGCCAACGAAATCTTGTAGTATATTAATCACTTCTACGCCATAAAACACCTCGTCGGTAAGTAGGTTTTCTATGGTTCGTAACTCAGTGGCGTTGGCTTGATAACCACACAGATACAATGACCATAAAATTTCATAGCGTAAATTACGATCAGGTTCATTTAATTTATTGAATAATAAGCTAATAGATTGTTTACTTTTAATCCTTCCATAAATATGGATAATTTCACGACGTAATTTAATATTTTTATTATGGTTTTTATAAGTTTCTTCTAATGCAGGAAAAGCAGACTCACGGGCATGAATTAATGCTTTTGCTGCCACTTCACGAGTCGGTAATTGCACTAGACTTTCAATTACCAAAGGCCATAATTTACGATTATCGAGTTGTCCAGCCGCGAGTAATGCTGCTTTGCGCACTTCTATGTTTTTATCACGTAACAGTAGTAATAAGCTGCGATAAAAACTTGAAATACCGACTTGTCCTAAAACGGTAGCAGCAAATTCACGTTCTTGCGGATTTTCTGATTTACGCAATTCCATTAATACGCTACCCGCTCTCACCGCGCCTTCAATACCACAATATCTAATTAATGCTACCATCGCGGCTTGACGTACAATGCTATCATGCGCATCTAAATAAGGTTCAATAATATCAAAGGCTTCTGTTTCACTGGTCGCAGCGAGTGCGCGTAATAGGGCTGCACGTAATAATGGATTTTCTTCGATTGTTAAACGATTTTTTAATGAAATAAAACCTTCTTCATAACCCATACGTTCTAAAGCGTTGTAAGCACCTTCACGTACTTCTTCATTTTCGTGATGAATTAGACGAAATAAATGCCGTCTTAGGCGATGATGTTTTACTTCTTCTAATAATTTTAAGCAGTATAAAATTTCTTTGGGACGGTGACTTTGTAAACCATTTTCTAAAATTTGTACGCTAAAATTATCATCTAATGACAAGTCAGTGCCGATTAAACCTCTTCGGCTTAACGCGGTGGTAAGTGCTTTGCGATATTCTCGAATCGTCAAAATACTGACAGATATGAATAAACTAACGATGGCAAACAATACGCCCGCTAAAGCTTCTACTCCTAATCCTACAACTTTAGTTAAAAACAGTAAAAATAAACTGGTTAAAATGCCACCCAAAGGACCTACAATGGATTCAGTCATCGTTTGGACACGCGCACGACTTTCCAATGATAAAGGTTGATATAATGTGTGGTAAGCGGGTGTGGTGACGGAACCTGTTAAAATTTTATCGAATAGTTTGGTAATAGCGATGAGCCAAAAAATTAAAATTGCTTGTGGAGAAAACTCAAAAATATTAACAATTACAACACCTAACATACTTAACCCTACAATTGATGGCGCGGTCAACATACCGCCTTGTAAACCAACTAAACTCATCCAACGTCCAGCAATAAAAGAGCGAAATAATAAACTACCAATGCCATATACTGCCCAAAATTGTCCAATAAAGCTAGATAATTCATCGGCATCTGGAAAGTAACTGTTAATTTGAAAATAAAAAATATTATCTAAAAAATAATAAATAACTTGTGAATATAGTGTAAAAAATAGAAGTATAAGCACTAAATAGCGATTTTTAAATAATACGGTAGATGATTGTGAATTTTCATTATCTGTATGATTATCCTGTTTAACTGAATTTTGCACCAATTTTTTATGATAAGTTACATTTATATAGCGTAAGTTTATGAATGCTAATATAAAACCTAAAAATGAAAAAAACAATAAACCGCGCGTACTCACTAGAGAAACAATATAGGGTGTTAATAAACCACCTACTATAACTGTAATGATTCCCCCCATGCCAATGAGTCCGAATAGGCGTTTACTTTGGCGCACAGTAAATAAACGGTTTGCTGTGCCCCATAACACGATGTCTGTCATAGCAATTTCGACTGCAAACCAAATATACAGCGCGATAATAAGCCAAGTTGATTGTGCTACCCATAATACAATTAAAAATAATAAAGAAACCAATGACATAGCGATAAGTGTACCGCTTTGCAACTTGATGTAAGAAATCCGTTTTTCAAAATATAAATGTAATAAACCGGTTAGTGGAAGGAGTAGTGATGATGCTAAATAAACATAGGATAGATTTTCGGCTGAGAACTTTTCTAAAAATAGCGAGTTCGCTACCATAAGTGTGAATAACTTGGGCATACCAACAAATACGGATTGCAAAAAATTGAGGAAAACTAGGCGTTCTTCCCCAAATTCTATGTTAAATAATTTAACGAGAGATTTATGCAAAAAATAGCCAGTAGCGGTATTCGTATTTTTACCAACAAGTTGACTAAATATTAAAAATAGACGGTTTAACATGCAACGCACCAAAGCGTTTTAACTCCTGTTCGCGCTGTTTTATTAACAGCATTTCGATTTTTAAATTTCTATCGCGCAAAAAGTATGCCGATGCTAGAACAGGAAAAAACATAAAGTAGCAGCCTACACGGATTAGCTTGATATGACAATGGTTAAAAAACATTTTTGTTCTACGTGGCTACACTTGTGAGATAGGTAAAATAATATTTTTAACTTTATTTTAAATTTAAGCATTTACAATAGACGGAAGATTTTTTATGATATTTGTATCTTCGTCGTAAAAAGATTAAAATTAAAAATAGGCTTTGTAAGCATCAATATCTCCGCTAAAAATAGGCAAAAATCAGTAATTAATTAGGGTAAGTTTAGTGGCGAGTATTGTAAAAATAACAAAATCTATACTATTTTATCATGGTTATGATTGTGTTTTTTCTTTTTTAATAAACACTTAGTGCTTTAATTTAAAGTATAAAAATGTTAGAATAAGTACGAAAATGTACTTAACGGAAAATATAGATGACAAATGTAACTTACGACTCTGCGAATATTAAAGTTTTAAAAGGGCTAGATGCAGTTAGAAAACGCCCCGGTATGTATATCGGTGATACGGACGACGGAACAGGTCTGCATCACATGGTGTTTGAAGTCGTAGATAATGCTGTTGATGAGGCGTTAGCTGGTTATTGTTCCGAAATTAAAGTTAAAGTGCATCATGATCAATCAATTACGGTAATAGATAACGGGCGTGGTATTCCAGTAGATATACATTTGGAGGAAGGACGTTCTGCCGCAGAGGTGATTTTAACGGTATTACATGCAGGCGGTAAATTTGATGACAATTCCTATAAAGTTTCAGGCGGTTTACATGGGGTTGGTGTTTCGGTAGTTAATGCTTTGTCAGAATTGCTGGAATTAACGGTATATCGTGATAACAAAATTTACCAGCAAACTTATGTACACGGCGAGCCACAAGCTCCATTGGCAATTACCGGCGATACCGATAAATCAGGTACCAAAATTCATTTTAAACCTAGTGCTAACACCTTCACTAATATTGAATTTCATTATGATATTTTAGCAAAACGGCTACGTGAGCTATCGTTTCTCAATTCTGGGGTCAAAATCTATTTGCAAGATGAAATCACGGGTAAACGCGATTTATTTGAATATGAAGGCGGTATCCGTTCTTTTGTCGAACATTTGAATAGTAAAAAAACCGCGATTCACCCTAGCGTATTCTACATTAATACGGAAAAAGATAATGTATCAGTCGAAATTGCGATGCAATGGAATGATTCGTATCAAGAAAGTATTTTTTGTTTTACTAATAATATCCCACAACGTGATGGAGGTACGCATTTAGCGGGATTTCGTGCGGCACTCACTCGTACATTTAATAATTATTTGGAAAAAGAGGGATTTCAAAAAAAGCACAAGGTAACGACAACAGGCGATGATATTCGTGAGGGTTTAATGGCGGTCTTATCCGTAAAAGTGCCTGACCCAAAATTTTCCTCACAAACTAAAGATAAATTGGTCTCTAGTGAAGTAAAAGGTATTGTTGAAGCGGTTGTTGCAGAGAAAATTGAGGAATTTTTATTAGAAACGCCGAATGAGGCTAAAAGTATCGCTAATAAAATTATCGAGGCTGCTAGAGCACGCGAGGCTGCCCGTAAAGCGCGTGAAATGACTCGACGTAAAACCGCATTAGATATTGCGGGTTTGCCGGGTAAGTTGGCGGATTGTCAAGAAAAAGACCCTGCGTTATCTGAACTCTACATTGTGGAGGGTGATTCGGCAGGTGGTTCTGCGAAACAGGGACGTGATAGACGTACTCAAGCAATTTTGCCATTAAAAGGTAAGATTTTAAATGTAGAGAAAGCCCGTTTTGATAAAATGTTGTCTTCTGCTGAAGTCGGTACGTTAATTACTGCATTAGGATGTGGGATTGGTAAAGATGAGTATAATATCGAAAAATTACGTTACCATAAAATATTTTTAATGACAGATGCGGACGTGGATGGCAGTCATATTCGTACTTTGTTACTCACATTTTTTTATCGTCACATGCCAGAATTATTGGAGCGTGGTCATATCTATATCGCGCAGCCACCTTTGTACAAAGTGAATAAGGGTAAACAAGAGTATTATGTGAAAGATGACAAAGCATTAAACGATTATTTATTGAATATGGCGTTACAAAATACGCAATTATTTATCGATCCGAACGCACCAGCATTGCGAAGTGATGAATTAGAAAAATTATGCCGTCAATATATTAAAGTGACCGATACATTAAAAAGACTTAATCATATTGTTCCTGAAGCCGTTTTAATTGTAATGGTAGATATGCCCGCTTTGGTTGAAACAGATTTTCAGGATATGGATAAAATGCAGCAGTGGCTAGATCAATTGGCGAATTTATTGGCTTATGAAACAGAAACTTATCGTATGTTAGCCAGTCGTGATGAACATGGCATTGTTGCTCTACACATTCATACCGTGACACATAGTGTTGAACGTATTTACTCATTATCACAAAGTTTTTTTGAGTCACCTGAGTATTTGGGAATTGTGAAATTAGGGGAGCAAATTCAGGGCTTAATTAGCGAAGGGGCATTTATTCAACGTAATGAAAAACGCCATGATGTAGCTGATTTTCATGACGTGATACATTGGTTATTGAGTGAAGCTAAACGCGGTTTAAGTGTTCAGCGTTACAAAGGTTTAGGCGAGATGAATCCAGAACAATTGTGGGAAACAACGATGAATCCTGAATCACGTAATCTGTTGCAGGTGCAAATTGAAGATGCTGTTGCAGCAGATGAGATTTTTACAACATTAATGGGTGATCAAGTTGAGCCGCGACGCGACTTTATTGAAAAAAATGCGTTGTTAGTGGCGAATTTGGATGCCTAAATTGTTTTTGCCTTGTTCCTAAAGTGCCGAGATCGTAAAAAAACATAAAAATAACGATTTCAAATTTTGTTTTGCCTGTGCAGAGTAAATTCTGCACACCCCAACGCCTCCCTACATCTTTTCAGCATTAATCTAAGATTTTTTTCTTACCTTGATTCTCAACTTACACCACCCCATTAACACAGCCAATTACTTGAATGAGAAAATTAGGATGAACTACGAAAAATTAACCACAAAATTTCAACAAGCTTTGAATGAAGCGCAAAGTTTAGCTGTCGGGAGTGACCACCGTTTTATAGAACCTGCGCATATTTTACAGGCGATGCTTAATCAAAATGATGGCAATGTTGGACAATTACTTAATTTAGCTGGTGCAAATCTTAATGGGTTGCGTACTGAATTAAACAATGTAATTAATAATTTACCAAAAGTTTCTAGTAATGAAGGTGAAGTACACATTTCTAACGATTTACAACGTGTATTTAATATTACTGATAAATTGGCACAACAACGCAATGATCAATATATTCCCAGTGAATTATTTGTACTCGCCTGTGCGCAAGATAAGGGACAAATCAGTACGGTGTTAAAAAATGCAGGGATCACGGTATCTGCCTTAACTCAAGCAATTGAGCAAGTACGCGGCGGACAAAACGTTAATGATCCTAATGCAGAGGAAAATCGTCAAGCATTGGACAAATATACTATTGATTTAACTGCACGAGCAAATCAAGGTAAGCTTGATCCTGTGATTGGACGTGATGATGAAATTCGTCGTACAGTGCAAGTATTGCAGCGGCGCACTAAAAATAATCCAGTGTTAATCGGCGAGCCCGGCGTAGGTAAAACCGCAATTGTCGAAGGACTCGCACAACGCATTGTCAACGGAGAAGTGCCAGAGAGTCTAAAAAATAAACGTTTATTGTCTTTGGATATGGGTGCATTGATTGCGGGGGCGAAATTTCGCGGTGAATTTGAAGAACGTTTAAAAGCGGTGTTGAACGATTTGACCAAACAAGAAGGACAAATCATTTTATTTATTGATGAAATTCATACTATGGTTGGTGCGGGTAAAGCTGAAGGCTCAATGGATGCGGGCAATATGTTAAAACCTGCTTTGGCGCGTGGTGAATTACATTGCGTGGGTGCGACTACGTTGGATGAATATCGTAAATATATTGAAAAAGATGCAGCATTAGAACGACGTTTTCAAAAAGTACTGGTCGATGAGCCTAGCGTAGAAGATACAATTGCGATTTTGCGCGGTCTAAAAGAACGTTACGAAGTGCATCACGGTGTGGATATTACTGATCCTGCGATTGTGGCAGCGGCGACTTTGTCTACTCGTTACATTACGGATCGGCAGTTGCCAGACAAAGCGATTGATTTAATTGACGAGGCTGCTAGTCGAATTCGGATAGAAATTGATTCTAAACCTGAGCGGATGGATAAACTTGACCGCCGTTTGATTCAGCTCAAAATTGAGCGTGAGGCGATGAAAAAAGAAACTGATGCGGCATCAAAACAGCGTTTGGAAAAGCTTAATGAAGATATTGAGCAATTGGGTAAAGAGTATGCGGATTTGGAAGAGATTTGGAAAGCGGAGAAAGCTAATGTGCATGGTTCACAACAGGTAAAAGAGGAATTAGAAAAAGCTCGTATTGATTTGGAAACAGCACGCCGAAGTAATGATTTAAACAAAATGGCAGAATTGCAATACGGCAAGATTCCAGAACTGGAACGGCAATTAACAGCAGCTAACGCGGCAAAAGAAAATACCCAAGAAATGCAACTTTTACGCAATAAGGTGACTGAGGAGGAAGTCGCTGAAGTGGTATCAAAATGGACTGGTATTCCTGTTAGTAAGATGTTAGAAGGTGAGCGGGATAAATTATTGCGTATGGAAACAGCATTACATCAACGGGTTGTTGGTCAAAAGGAAGCGGTTGCGACCGTTGCGAATGCAATCCGACGTTCACGCGCCGGTATAGCTGATCCTAATCGCCCTAATGGTTCATTTTTATTTTTAGGTCCAACGGGTGTGGGTAAAACTGAATTGTGCAAAGCATTGGCGAATTTCTTATTTGATACTGATGATGCAATGGTACGGATTGATATGTCAGAATTTATGGAAAAACATTCAGTTGCACGTTTAATTGGCGCCCCGCCGGGCTACGTTGGCTATGAGGAAGGTGGTTATTTAACTGAGGCAATACGTCGCAAACCTTATTCAGTAGTGCTATTAGATGAGGTAGAAAAAGCGCATTCTGACGTGTTCAATGTATTGCTGCAAGTATTGGACGATGGGCGTTTAACTGACGGTCAGGGTCGCACGGTAGATTTTCGTAATACAGTAGTCGTAATGACTTCTAATTTAGGCTCGCACTTGATTCAGGAAATGAGTGGCGAGGAAAAGTATGAAGCGATGAAAAGTGCGGTAATGGAGGTAGTAGGGCAGCACTTTCGCCCTGAATTTATTAACCGCATTGACGATACGGTGGTATTTCATCCGTTAGGACGGAAACAGATTCGTGCGATTGCTGATTTACAAATTGATCATTTACGCGCCCGACTCGCTGACCAGCATATCACGCTGAATGTTACGGATGTTGTATTAGATAAAATTGGTGAAGCGGGTTACGACCCTGTTTATGGAGCGAGACCATTGAAACGTGCAATACAGCAATTAATTGAAAACAATCTTGCACAAGCGTTGTTACGTGGTCAATTCCAACAAGATAGTAATATTTTAATTGGTTGGGAAAATGGAGAAATTATATTTAGAGCTGAAAAATAGTACAAAATTCGTTTTGTCGGTACCGGTAAAACAAGTTTTGCACTCGTGCAGTCAATATCCTCGCCATTAAAATTCAGGGTAATTGCATTAAAATCTTGATAGTCCTAACACTTTTAGTAATTGGTGTTACGCAGTTGCAACGAACTATCAATAACTTAGGATGTTTTTTGTGTTCTAAGTCATTGATTCTTGGTTCTAGTGCGTAACTTGAGAAAATAACATGACAACGCTTGACCTGAAAACTTGGTTTCGGGTGGGTAAATATGTTCGCCACACTTTAAAATCTCTTCCTGATTTCGCTGACGCTAGCAATCACAATTTTTCTATTTGCTCCAAATTCAAACCAGTAATATCTGCAATATCACTTACAGAAAAACCTTTTTGTTTCATTTTTCGCGCATTATCTAAATTTTTATTATGTTCTCCTTGTTCAATACCCAATTCAATGCCTTTTTCAATCCCTTCCAATTTCCCATCATCAAAAGCAGTGTCAATGACGTTTTTCAAATCACGATATACTTTTAAACTTTCTTCATATTCGCTGTATTCACTGTCGGAATAATTGGCGATTGCTGCTTGTTCAAACAGTTTTTGAAATACTCTCTCTTGTAATTTTTGCGGACGTTCGGCTAAGTCTTCTAGGTTTCTCAATACATAAAGCCATTTGTCAAAGTGTGTTTCTAATTGTGCCTCTGTTTTGGTGAATTTGGGCATTTCAAGGTAAATATAGGTTAATTTGTCATAAAATACCTTTTGAGTTTGTTTGTCAACTAATTGTACTTCATGATGAAATACCTCTTTATCATCTTTGTGTTCAGCGAAGACAAAATCTAAAATACCAATGGTATACACCGCCGCCAATTTAAAATCCCAATCACCTTTACTCGCTTGTTGTTGAATGGGAAATGTAGCGTAGTAAATACTGCGTTCTTTAAAGTAATTTTGTTTGGCTTTTTGAATTTCAACAATAAATTTTTCAGCTGCTACGTTTTCGCAATAAATATCAAAAATGGCTTTTCTATCATTGATGCGTGGCGGTAGTTGCTCTTTTTGTAAATAATTTAACTCAATAATTTGTCCTGTTTCTTTGTCTAGTAATGTGTTCAGAAAGTCAATTAATAAGTCCTTATTGGGTTCTGTACCGAACAGCTTTTTAAACCCAAAATCGGTAAAAGGGCTGATGTATTTATCTTTGATTCTCATGGGATTATTTTTCTCTTTTTGTAAATTGGACGGAAGTTAATATTTTTTCAAGATTTTAAATAGATTCAGTACTAATTTTCATTTTTTAATACATTTTGTGAATAAATAATCAATTCATTTACAATTGCTTGGCGGATTGCGGTTTTATCTTCAACGGCAACATTATAACGCTTTGCTAATGCTGCATATTCTTCCTCTGATAACGACACAGTTAAACGAGGACGTTTAGGCTGTTTGATTTCAAGCCCTATGATTTCTCTAATTTGATCTGATGGACTAAGTCCATGTTGATTAGCTTGATTACGAATCGTATCTGAAATGGATTTGTTTAATTCAAAAACCAATTGTACTGCTCGAATACTTCTATTTGATCGTTGCCACTGGCTCGGTAACTGTTTCATTTTACTTCATGATTGCATTTAACTAAGTGTTCAATTTAGGGGCAATTTACGAAAGCACAATGAGCAAATTTCTCGCGTCTACCACCCGCGCCGTTGGAATTGTAGAATACTGTTTTAGAATGATTTAATTTTTTTGATGTTGACTACCATTTTCTTCTATTTATTCTATACTGTACCCTGAATTTTAACCAAGTTAGTATTAATGTTAAATCGCTTGAAATCAAAGCCTTCGCAACGCTATTTATACCAACGTCAACAAGTCATTGCGCCTCAAACCAAGTCAGGTAAGCGGGAATGGATTATTGCACGTAGTCTATGTTTTTACCGTTTATTTGATTTAACGACTATTCCGGCTGCTCGACGTGGTGATGCTTTAAAGCTGAAAATTCGTCAATGGACACCATTAAATCAATTCGCAAATTATATTGTGTGGCAAGGTGCATTTGCACAAGTGTGGATTTGGGACGCGCAAGCCCAACTAGAACAACAACAAACATTAAAAATTAAATCTGCTTATGCGATTCCAGAAACTTTGCTACATCCTAAATTACAAAATGGAATACAAATTGTGCAATGTTTAGAAGGTGTTGAAGCACAATATTGGCAAAATGATGTATTAAAACATAGTCGTTGGTGGGCAGAGATGCCAAATTTAAAACAATGGGTAGATTTTCAGCGTATTTGTAGTTTGAATACTGACACAACTTTGCCTGAGCCAATAAATTTGCCTTTATCTAACAAGCCTTGGGCTTATCACCGTACTAGTATAAATGCAGTGGTGTTGCAACAAGAAAATATATGGGTATTATTTGGTTTAGCGGTATTTATAATTTTATTCGCATGGTCTAGCGTAAAAATAATTAAATGGCAACAAGCACTTGTACAAGTAGAACAAAAAATTGCGCAATTAAATATCGATGCAACACCTATTTTAACTGCAAAAACGCGAGCAATTGAAAGTAAACAAGCGGTAGATAAATTAATTAATTTAAACGCTTATCCACATCAGTTAGATTTGATGGGAAAAATAATTGATAATTTGCCTACAGAAAAAGTAATTTTAATTACTTGGCGTTATGAATTAGGGCAGCTTAATTTTACTGTACAAGGCGACACACTTGATCCGCGCCAATATGTGAAAGCTTATGAAAGTATCGATTGGTTTGAAGAAGTTAAAACTGAAAATACACGCACAACAAATCAATTAATTATCTCTATGCGAGTGAAGCCAACTACTGAAATAGATAGCGTTAAATCAACATTACTGAGTGATGTCCAGGCTAAAAAAGTGGATGAACCAAAAGCGATTACGCAAAAAATAGAAGGCATAGACCCAGATAATTTTGATTGGTCACAAGTGCCACTTCCAGATTTTAATAAATTACGCTAATAAACCCGGTTTATTTTTTTATATTACTTTATATACTGTTGAATCGCATGATAAGCCGCGTCTGACAATTCACGCCGCGTTTTGCCAGTTGAGTCAATTATTGGACAATAATGAATATCTAACGTAATTCCTCGTTTACCAAATAAACGCCATACATGCGCAATGAATGTGTCATCATCAATAAATGGAGCAGTCTGACTTAATTGCTGATTTTCTGTATAACGTAAAGCAATTGGTTGAATAGGTACATGTGTATCTATCGCTGCTTGAAACATACGTGCAAAAAAACGTTTTACACCTACACCGTCAGTTGTCGTGCCTTCGGGGAATAGCAGCACATTTTGACCTGCGTTAAGTAACGATACCATTTCATTATTAGCAATTTGCATTGCATTATTACCACGTTTTAAATACAAGGTACCAACTCGCGTTGCTAACCAACCGACGGCAGTCCAATCACGTACTTCCTGTTTAGAAACAAAAATGACATGAAATGTACCGAGTAGGCAAAAAATGTCTAGCCAAGAGATGTGATTAGAAATAAATAAAATCGGCGCATTTTCTCGTTGACCATGATAACGGATGCGAATGCCACAAATTAGGATTAATACGCGACTCCATGTTGTTACAATCCAAGCTGGTAAAAATTTAGGTAAATAGGGGTTTAACCAAGGTGCATACGCTAAGAAAGATAGAATAAAACCTAGAATAATGTGGATTAATAACAAGGGAATGCGAATAAATCTAAGCAGCCACGACATGATTAAATTCCTGAGCGGCACGATTGAAGAAGTGCTTCAAATAACGATGTTGTAAGCCTTCTGTAGAAACGATAATAAAAACATCGGCAACTTTAAAATGTGGGTCCCAACAAGGTTCGCCACAAATCTTTGCACCAAGACGAATATAGGCTTTTAACAATGGCGGAATATCTACTTGTTTATCTCTAAACAATGTTTTATCTAATGGGTATTTTGGTATGACACGCATTGTTTTGCTTGAACCATAGTCTTCTTGTAATTTATCGAACAGTGGCAGCCAGCCATTGTCAGATAGCGGAATACTAGCACAACCCATTAAATAATCAAATTTGTGTTCAACCGTGAAACGCGCTAAACCTGACCATAATAAATTCATCACCGAACCGCGCCGATGCGCAGCATGAACGCAAGTCCGTCCTACTTCAATAAAACGCCCATTGATTTGATGAATATGTGTGAGATCAAATTCTGACTCAGAATAATAACTGCCCGCTTGTTTGACTTTATCGGAAGTCAAAATACGAGTACAAGCAATAATTTTCTGCGTCGCCAAGTCTTTTACTAGGATGTGTTGACAAAATTCATCATAATAATCAATATCATGCAAAGCAATTGGCGTACTCAATTGTGCCCCTAATTCTTCAGAAAAAACTTGATAACGTAATGCCTGAGCTTCACGTATTTGCTCGATAGTTTGGGCTAAAACGACTTCATAGCGAGATTTATTTTTGGGTGTGTCATCCGCACTCATCACGCCCCCTAGAATTCAGTAAGTTTCGTAGATTAACATGGATACAATATTTTACTCAATACTACAGTGGCAATTTACCCAGGGCGACCTCATATGAAAATCTGAAAACGAGCAATCAATGATTTACAAAGCAAACCTTCGTTTTTTACTCTCGTAAGTTATTGAACTGTCGTTATGCCAATTCCATATAAGGTTAATGTCAGCATATTCAGTGGCAGGAATATTCGGGCTTAAACCTTAGGGGAAAGGAAAGGTTTCAAATGTGGTGCTGGGTGTGTAGCGTGAGTCGTTGCCTTTGCCAAGCCATGTACATAAATCTAAAGATCAAAGTTCATGAAATCGGGAGTGTAAAATTCCAAATGTTGTGTCATCACGAGCAAAAAATTTACAGATCATCCAGCGGGCTGACCACGCCCTCGCCGCCTTGCTTCAAAACATGAGTGTAAATCATCGTGGTTTGCACATCTTTATGCCCTAACAACGACTGAATGGTGCGAATATCTGTCCCCCGTTGTAATAAATGCGTGGCAAAACTATGCCGAAACGTATGTGCACTGACTTTCTTCACCACTCCCGCCCGCTTCACTGCTTGTTTAATCGCCTTATTGACCACCGACTGATCAACATGATGTCGCCGTGTTACGCCACTGCGCGGGTCAACTGACAAATCACGACTGGGAAACACATATTGCCAGCCCCATTCCCGCGCCGCATTTGGATACTTACGATCCAACGCATACGGCAAATACACCACGCCAAAGCCTGCTGTCAAATCCTGCTCATGAATCAGCTTTACCCGCTCCAAATGATTTTTCAATAACACTTCCAAATTACTAGGAAATGGTGTCACCCTATCTTTTTCTCCCTTACCATTACGCACAGTTATTTGCTTATAGCCAAAATCCACATCTTGTATTCGTAATCGCACAGCTTCGGTAATTCGTAAACCGCTACCGTACAACAATTTCACAATTAATGCTGCTGTGCCATCAATAAATGTTAATATTTGTTTTACTTCTTCGCGGGTTAACACTTCTGGTACTCTTTGTTCTTTATGAGAGCGTGTTGCTTCTATATTTTCTAAAGGTCTATCTAATACGCGCTTGTATAAAAATACCAAAGCATTAAAAGCTTGTTTTTGTGTCGCTGCTGCCACATTACCTTGCACCGCTAAATGAGTTAAAAAATCTTCTACTTTGTTTTCCGCCTCAACAAATAATGTTTCCCGTTCTTGCAAATGGTGAAATTTTATAAACCGTACAATCCAATCACAATATGCCCGTTCTGTGTGGATTGAATAATGTAAACGTCGCATTAAATCGCGGGTTTCAGTCATTAATGTTTTACCTGATTTAGTTGTTGACATAGTATTAAAGGCAGTGATAAAATTCAAAAAAGTGATGTTAAGTATGCTTGATAAGCTGTTTAATAGCAAGTTATCAGAATCAAACTGACATGTTAAATTGGATAACAAATAAAAACGCCTGAATTTTAGGTCAATATCCTGTGTTAGCAGGGCAAAAACGTAGGATATTGGATAACAAAGCAAACTTGCCTTGTCTATCGTTATTATCGAAAGGTAACAAACCATGATTAAGACCATTTTTACCACAAGTGCTGCATTCATCCTTTTTACAGCTAGCGCCGTCTGTTATGGAGAAGCATCAACGCCCATTACAGAAGCAGAGATTTATCAAGCACAAGAGGTTTGGGGTGACGGCATCGTTGCCATCGGCAACGCCTACACAAAAAAAGAAGACTATAAAGCTCTGGCTGCCACTCATGTTGATACGCTCTACGCCTACGATGAAGGCAAAGTGCTATTCAAGCCCACCAAGGCCGCCGCAAAGCAGTTTCGCCTCACCGAACCTGAAGCGCTCTCGTATTTTGTGACAGGCGACGTTCCTGAGGATCATGGATTCGCCCTCCAGCCATGGTCAGCCGTCCGATTTGAAAATAGCGATATTATCATCGACTCTGACTCGGCCGTAGCGATGGGCAATTACTATTTTACAGATGCCAATACCGGCAAAGAAACCAAGGTTGAATTTACCTTCGGCTATGTCCGCGGCCCGGATGGCAAGCTTTTGATTAACGTCCACCATTCGGCGTTTCCCTATCAGCCATCTCACTGACATTGGGTAAGACAAGGAGGTTCGGGTAGAGCCAGGCAAAAACCATCTCTGCCCCGCGTCCTCGGCCATAAAAAGTGCTAACAATGGGCTGCGGCTGAGCCCAAGCGTTAGCAAAAAAATGGCATCAGGAAGATGCCGTTATTGATGGAAATGGCATTAAAACTTGGCGGTTTCCAGTTTAGTCGGGCGTTGATGCGCGTAAGTTCATCGGCATGGCTACGGCATTAAACCATTGTCATAGCTGG
>CAYMCP010000041.1:0-32948 GCA_964388965.1 uncultured Thiotrichaceae bacterium
GTCTTTATCGCCAATGTCTTTGGCTTCGATGAATCCAACGGGAATATCTTTTTTAGTCAAAATATAGTCAGGTGCACCGCAACGCTGTCTTTTGGGTTCGTTGGTCACGCTGATTGTTGGTGCTAAACTTTCTAAAAGTTGTTGCAAATCACCACGAAACGTATGCTCAGTGGCATTTCCGAGTTTGTATCTTTTATCTATGTTATCAATATATTGGCTCGTTATCATCTCTTGATTTTGTTTTCCGTCACAGCGTTGGCAAAAAAGAAGCTCGAATTTATCACTGAACTCGCTATTTCTTACATGTTAGGAGGCTTTGCGTCATGATTAGAATGGATTCTACAAAACAGAAGCGGGCGGAAAATCAGTTTCAAAACTCGTTTTTTCCTCTTCGTTTTCTCTATTAGTTGCGGTTGCTTTTACCAATAAACCGCGAATATTTTCTAATAAATCCTCTTTTTCATAGGTTTGTTTAGTAAAAATTGTTTCTACATAACCCTGTAAACGTCGCATATCACTAGTGCTTAACTTGGTCGAAGTCAACACTACCACCGGAATACTATCCCAATCGCTGTTTTTGCGCATTTTATCTAAGAAAGCAAAACCATCCATTACGGGCATCAACAAATCTAATAAAATTAAACTTGGTTTCTTATCATCCAAGTGCTCTAATGCAACTTTACCGTTTTCAGCCTTAAATACGCGCCAACCTTCCAATTTTAATAATTCTGCTGTTGCTTCACGAATCACTAAATCATCATCAACTATCATTACTAAATCATTTTCACTGTGCCCAATTTTGTATTTACCCAAAATATTAGCTAATTGATCGCGTCCCACCGGTTTAACTAAATAATCGGCAGCGCCCAGCGCGTAACCTCGATTTCTATGCTCTTCAATGGAAGTCATGATGACATGAATATCTGCTAATAATGGGTCATTTTTAAGCTCCGACAACACGTGCCAACCGTCCGTTTCTGGCATCATCACATCTAAAATAATTGCATCAGGACGTAGTTTTTTTGCCAACTGCAAACCTTGTTTACCTGAATCCGTCACCGCCACCGCATACCCTAATTTAGATAAATAATTTTTCAATAATTCACGTACTACTCTGTCGTCATCAATGACCAATACTATACCATCACCTTCAAGTAATTCTTCAGTTTTAGAAATAACATCTTCATGTTCAGAATGAACAACTTGCTCTTTAGTATGAATTGGTAAAGTCAAAATAAATGCAGAACCTTCACCAAATTCACTTTCTACTTGAATTGAACCGCCCATCATATCAGCAAATTCTTTACTAATTGCCAGACCTAAACCCGTACCACCAAACCGTCTTGTTGTCGAAGCATCTACTTGAGTAAAGGGACGAAATAGCTTTTTCAGTTGTTCGTCAGTCATACCAATACCCGTGTCACGAATTTCAAAACAAATCCATTCAGTGTTGTGTTCCAGTAGGTAAGAGATATTAAAATAAATCTGTCCATTTTCAGTAAATTTAGCAGCATTACTCAATAAATTTAGTAAAATTTGTCGCGTTTTGGTAATATCGGTTCGGATGAGCGAAAGCTTGTCATCTATTGAAATATTAAGTTGATTTTGTTTTTTAGCAATTAATGGTTTAATGGTTAATTCTAAATCTTGAACCAGCTTTTGCACTTGGATTCGCTCTAAAAATAAATCCATTTTGCCAGACTCGATTTTAGATAAATCTAGCACGCTGTTAATTAAACCGAGTAAATGATTACCGGCGGTACGAATTTTTTCTAAATCATCAATACAACTTTCAAAACCAAAATCTTCTGCATCTTCAATCAAAATCTCACTATAACCAATAATTGCATTCATCGGAGTACGCAATTCATGACTCATATTCGCTAAAAACTGACTTTTAGCAACATTGGCAGATTCAGCTTGTTCTTTGGCTTGTTTTAATTCTTGAGTACGCTCGATAACTTTTTGCTCTAAGTTTGTCGCATAAGCCAATAATTGATTATCACGCTTTTCAATTTCTAATTCTAATTTTTCGCGTAAACGATACAACTCAACGTGGGTGCGCACTCGTGCTAATAATTCCTCTTGTTGAAAAGGTTTGCTTACATAATCCACCCCACCAACATTAAATGCACGTAAACGATCTTTTGGATTGGTTAAGCCGGATAAGAATAGAATAGGTATCATATTCAATTTATTAATATTTTTAATGTGCTGACAGGTTTCAAACCCATCCCACCCCGGCATTGTAATATCTAACAAAATAATATCTGGCGGGTTTTGTTGCGCAATTTCCAATGCCATTTGCCCTGTTTTAGCTAATAACACTTCAAAGCCGTCTTCTTGTAAAATACCATTAAGCAAGGCTAAATTTGCCAAATTATCATCTACAACTAGGACGGTAGATTTATCTGTCATTGTCAAGCCCTCGTGAGTACCATGTTAACTCGCGCCTTTTGGTATTGTAATGAAGCAGTCTAAAAAATGATAGGATTAAACTCAATATTAATCGCTTATTTCTGCACTGATCGGACGAATTTCAAAGTGATCAATTTTACTAAAACCGCGTGGTAATTTGTGTCCACGTTTATCGCGTGTACCGGTATAAAGTTCGATGTCGCGTGATTTTAATTGTAGTTGATGTTGAGCTGCACATAAATAAATGTTATCACCTAGTGTTAAAACAGTAAGTGCTGTTAATGTTTCAGTGGATTTTGTCGGTAAATTTAATAATTTAATGCCCTTGCCTTTACTTAAATTAGGTAATTCATCTAATGAAACAATCAATAAATAACCTTCGCTTGTTGCTACAATGTAATGATCTGCGCTAGGCGGAATGTAGACAGGCGGCAAGATTTTTCCGTTTTCTGGTAAGCTCAATATGGCTTTACCATTTTTATTTTTGGTCTGTAAATTATCTAAAGTGGTGATAAAACCATATCCACTATCTGTTGCTAACAAATAACGCGCTGTCGAATTACTGTCACCGAGCAATACGTGCTCAAATGTCGCGCCGTTAGGTGGCGTAAAGCGTCCTGCCAATGGTTCACCTTGACCGCGTGCTGAAGGTAAAGTGTGGGCAGGTGTACTATAACTACGACCACTACTATCTAAAAAAATGGCTTGTTGGTTAGATTTACCCTGTGCTGCTGCTGCAAATTCGTCACCTGACCGAAAATTTATATTTTCAGCCTCAATTTCATATCCTTTAGCGGCACGCACCCAACCTTTGGCAGACAAAATAACCGTAATCGGCTCTGAGGGTAATAAGGCTTGTTCATCAAATGCTTGCGCTTGTTCTCGCTCGACTAATGGCGACTTGCGAACATCACCATATTTTTTAATATCGGCTTTCAGTTCTTTAGTAACTAATTTTTTTAAATTACTCTCAGAACTCAATATTTTTTGTAAATCTTGTTGTTCTGTTGATAATTTGTCAGTTTCAGCTTGAATTTGTTGCTGTTCTAACTTAGCTAATTGACGTAATTTTAAATCTAAAATAGCCTCTGCTTGTGTATCGGTTAAACCAAATTTCTGGATTAAAATTAATTTAGGTTTATCATTTTCTCGTATAATTAAAATTATTTCATCAATATTAAGATAAGCGATTAATAAACCTTGTAAAATATGTAGACGTTTTTCAATTTTATCCAAACGGTGTTGTAAACGCTTTTGTACTGTGTCCACGCGAAATAATAGCCATTCAGTCAATATCATTTTCAGATTTTTAACTTGTGGTCTACCATCTAAACCGATCATATTCATGTTTACCCGGTAACTGCGTTCTAAATCCGTCGTCGCAAATAAATGTGTCATTAACGCCTTAGTATCTATCCTATTTGAGCGCGGTACAATCACAATCCGGGTTGGATTTTCATGGTCGGATTCATCGCGTATATCTTCGACTAGCGGTAATTTTTTCGCCTGCATTTGCGCTGCAATTTGAGTAATAATTTTTGCGCCCGAAGTCTGATAAGGTAATGCTGTGATGACAATATCACCATTTTCCTGCACATAACAAGCACGCATTCTTAACGAACCGTTACCTTTTTCATAGATTTTGTGTAATTCTTCACTAGGCGTAATAATTTCAGCTTCTGTTGGAAAATCAGGGGCTTTGATAAATTCGCATAATGTTTTAATGCTTGCATCTGGTTTTTTCAATAAATAAATACAAGCTTCTGCGACTTCGACTAGATTATGAGGTGGAATATCAGTTGCCATGCCTACTGCAATACCACTACCGCCATTAAGCAACACGGTTGGTAATCGTGAAGGTAATAATTTAGGCTCATTCAATGTACCATCAAAATTGGGTTGCCAATTCACTGTATCTTGATCAATTTCAGCAAGTAGCACGTCGGTAAAAGCAGATAATCGTGCTTCGGTATAACGCATTGCGGCGAAAGATTTAGGATCATCAACTGACCCCCAATTACCTTGTCCATCCACCAGCGGATAACGATACGCAAATGGTTGCGCCATTAATACCATTGCTTCATAACAAGCCGTATCACCATGCGGGTGATATTTACCGAGTACATCGCCTATTGTACGTGCTGATTTTTTATATTTATTCGATGCTTTCAAACCTAGCTCTGACATAGCATAGACAATTCGACGTTGTACGGGTTTTAAGCCATCAGCGATATGTGGTAAAGCCCGATCTAAAATAACGTACATAGCATAGTCGAGATAAGCTTGTTCGGTAAATTGATGCAATGGAATTTGTTCGATTTCGTTATAGGTTTGCATATAATAAGCAGGCTATATGGTTACTGATGAAGCACAGATTTAATAATAATTTCTAACAATAGTCAATGAACAGGCTCTCAGTACAATATTTTCTGACCTTTACAGACACTATAAAAAATGAATCTTTATAACTTATTGTTTATATTTAAATTAATTAGATTAAACTGTTGAATAGCTAGCCATTTTTGACAATTTGGTTGTATTATTGCTGGCTATACCATTACGAGTATTTCGCTAAGTTTGCTAGGAGAAAATCATGTCAGTCCTGTTTGAAGAAATTAAAAGGCTAAAATATAAATTAGCAGAATTGGAGCAAGAACAAGAACGCCAAGATAAAGAGCTACATGAAACAATTAGAGATTTTGAAGAAATTAGCCGCTTGGAAGCAGAATTATTGGGTATTGATTATGAAGTGCTGAAAGAAAAAGTATTAAATAATATTGCTTTTATACGCGACACTGAGCAGGAAACACAGAAATTAGAATCTGATTTGTCCGAAGCTGATAAAATTAGATTGCAACGTTCTACTGATAATGTACCAGCAGTTCATGATGATGAGGAAACACAACGTTTAGAACGAGAATTAGCAGAATTGGATGGTGTAAAAACACAACAACTTAAACATTATTTTACAATTTGTCTCATTTCTAGCGATGGCAACCATAATGAATGGACAAAAGAGGCAGGCGGTGGCTGGCGCGGCAAAGGTTTAGGTCATCAATATGCTAATCGTGATGAGGCATTAAAAAACTGTGAGCAATTGAAAAAACGTTTCCCAAATTATCAAATTCAGCTAGTTGAAAAATCAAACTAAATATTTTCTTGAGTTTGCTTGAATCACACAAGCGGTTTTAAATATGTCATAATGTGCATTATTTAACTCCAGAAAGGAACCCCTATGGCTACTGTGGAACTGACAGCAGAGAGCATCCAATCTTACATCGAAGGAAACAAATTGCTCATAATTGATTTTTGGGCACCTTGGTGTGCACCTTGCCGTTCTTTCGCTCCGACTTATGAAGCGGTTTCTGAACAGTATGATGATATTGTATTTGCTAAGGTGAATACTGAAGAACAGCAGGAATTAGCTGGTATGTTTGGCATTCGCTCCATTCCAACTTTAATGATTTTTAAAGAGCAAATTATCGTCTTTTCTCGGGCAGGTAGCTTGTCAGAATCAGCTTTGCAAGAGGTGCTAGGTAAAGCAGAAGAATTAGACATGGATTTAGTACGTGCTGAATTGGCAAAACAAGAACAACAGTCCGCTTAACCTTTTCAAAACGCAGAGCATCTGAGTTCATGTCCAGTTTTTCTATACGAAAAATTTGTTTGACTTTTGACTCTGCGTAAAATATATCATCTCATTCCTCTCGAAAATATCCACACTTCCCCACACTACCCCATATTATGCAAGCGAGTAAAATTTTTCAGAAGGGAAAAACTTATTTTGCGGCTAAAATCAGCAACATTTAAATCCAAATATTTTTTATATCTATTTGATTTTAAATGGTTATTAAATGTTATATTAAAATTAATATAGTTAGAAAGATGGATATAAAAGCGATTATCCAAGTTGATTTAACCAACTTATAAAAAAATATTATATAATTATAAAAAAAATCATGTGGCATAGTCAGCTATAAATTAGCCATCATTAGGTATAAAAATATTTTAAATCCTTATTTTTTGTAATATTTTTAACTTATGTTGTATATTTATAAATATATTTGGAGGAGAGACCTTAATGCTAAAATTTATGTGTATTTTTACCTATAGCTTGTTACTGTGCGGTTCTGCATGGGCGTGGACTGTACCGAGTCACGAAAAAGAGGATGCGCTAGAATTAACCCCAAATTTAGAAAATGGGCGAAAATTGTACGAAACTTGCGCAATTTGTCATTCACCTCAAGGTTGGGGTACGCCAGATGGTCGTTATCCTCAGATCGCAGGTCAACACGTCAACGTTTTAATCAAACAATTATCAGACATTCGTTCTGGCAACCGCGACAATCCAACTATGTATCCTTTTGCAACCAGTTCACATTTAGGGGGTATACAAGGTATTGCAGATGTATCAGCTTATATCTCACAATTGCCAATGAGTCCGGGTAACTCATACGGACCTGGCTTTGATTTAGAATTAGGTAAAAAAGTATATGAAAAGAATTGTTTAGAATGTCACGGGGCAGACGGTGCAGGTGATAATGCTGAATTCTACCCGACGCTGTATGGTCAACATTATCAGTATATGTTACGTCAAATGATGTGGATTATTTCAGGTAAACGTCGTAACGCTGACGCGACGATGGTAAAACAATTACGTGAAATGGATATGCGTGATTTACGTGCTTCAATTGATTACGCCTCTCGTCTCGAACCACCTAAAGAAAAAGTAGCAGAAACACCTGACTGGTGGAACCCAGACTTCAAACGTAATTTCATTTCTGTGCCTGTCGCACCGACCTATCCAGCCCTAAATTTTAGAGGCGGAACATCATTTGAAAGATAAATTTAAATAAAACATGGATGGAGGAATGTCAATGCAACAACAACAGCAAAAAACTTCGCGTATCAAGTGGTTTCTTGGTAGCGGTCTTATCTTCGTACTAGGAATTTTATTTGCGGCAGGTTTTTCCGTAGCGGTCGAACATACCAATACAGTAGAATTCTGTACGTCTTGTCATTCACAGCAGTATCCTTTTGAAGAATTGAAGCAATCAGTACATTGGTCAAGTGCCTCAGGCGTTCACGCAGGTTGCGCAGATTGTCATGTACCTAAATCATTCTTTCCAAAAATGTATGCAAAAGTAATGGCTTACAAAGATGTTTACCACGAATTGATGGGCACAATTGATACTCGTGAAAAATTCGAGGCACATCGTTGGGAAATGGCAAATCGGGTTTGGGCAAAAATGAAAGCCACTGATTCGCGTGAATGTCGCAGTTGTCACGCCTTTGAGCACATGGATTTAAGCGAACAAGACCGTTTTGCACGCAAAAAACATGAAAAAGCACCAGAACGTGATGAAACTTGTATTGATTGTCACAAAGGTATCGCTCATGAGTTGCCCGAAGAGCCTGAAGAAGGTGTCTAACGCTTCACATACACGGAGCAGGAATTGGTTTTAACTGAAACGTATATACACAAGGTTAAAATACCTAAGTGCTCAACCGCGCTTGGGAATCCGCGCTCTTTGTTGGGGGGAGTATGTCAAAAATGTCTAATTTCGCTTAAAGCGCATTACAATTAGCATTAGGGTGTCTTAGGATGGTAGCAAAGTCACCTTAGTTAGTATATTAGTAAATAATAATATTTAAATTTTGCATATAAAGGTGTATCATAAATACAACACTTTAAACAAAGGTTTGTTATGAAACGACAATTTTTACTTTTTTTGTTACTACTTATTCCATTCAGCGTATGGGCGACTGATGTCGGCGAACAATTGCGTGAAGCAGCATTAATTGATGATGTTGATACAATTCGGGAATTAATTGAACAAGGTGTGAATGTGAATGAGCCTAACACTTTCGGCAAAACCGCTCTTATGCGTGCAGTTGAAGGCGGTAGTTTGCAAAGTGCTGTCGTACTGCTTTCCAGTGGTGCGGATGTCAACGCTAGAACGCGTGCCAGTTGCACGGCTTTAACTTTTGCGGCTGAATTTGGTCATGCTGATATTTCTGCGATGCTGGTTGAATTAGGTGCAAACGTTCATGATAGAACCCGTGCGGGTTGGGATGCGTTAATGATCGCAGCACGGCATGGTTATGAAATCGTGGTTGCACAGTTGCTAGATTTTGGTGCTGATCCGCGCGCGACGGATCGTAATGGTGATACAGCATTAATCGCTGCTGCTGGTAAAGGGCATATTGAAACAGTTAAAGTTTTATTAAAAGATGAACATCTGGATGTAAACCAAGATAACCGTCATGGCTTAACCGCATTGTCTAAAGCTGCTGAAGCAAGTCACATCGAGGTCATGAAGCTACTGTTAGAAAATGGTGCTGATGTAAATAATCGAGATGTTGGTGGTGCGACTACATTACTCACGGCGGCAGCAGAAGGAAAAACCGCAGTCGTTAAAACTCTACTGTCATACGATGCCGATCCAAATTTGGCTGATGAATATGCTTCTACTGCCTTAATGGAAGCTGCAAGCGGTGGTTACACTGACATTGTACAAATGCTATTGGAAAAGGGTGCAGATAAAAGCTTGAAAAATGAAGATGGTAAAACTGCACTGCAATTGGCAGAAGAGAAAAAACGCGCTGAGATTGTAGCGTTGTTGCAATAGAACTTCACGGCGTACAGAATTGTTTTGTGATAGTTCTAAGGTTGCAAAACAGATTTTGAACGCCAATTTTTGTGCTAAGTTCAATTAACACCATGCGGATTGGCTTTACTTGTGCAATTCCGAAAAATTTTTACTCGCAATAATCACATATCAAATAATGCAATTACAGGTGCATGATCAGAAGGACGTTGTAATTGACGTGGCGCAATATCAGCTTGACAAGATAAACATCGCGCTTTTAAATCATTACTAACCAAAATTAAATCAATCCGTGCCCCACGATTACGTCGAAATGCAGCAGCACGATAATCCCACCAGCTAAAATGTCCAGTTTCAGACTCAAATAAACGAAAACTATCGTAAAAACCCAAATCTAAAATATGTTGTAATGCTTTGCGCTCTGCTGGACTTACTAAAATCTGCCCTTGCCATGCGACAGGATCATGCACATCTCGATCATCAGGCGCAATATTAAAATCACCGAGAATAATATAATTCGTATACAACTCGCGTTCAGCTTGTATATGCTGTCGCAAATGCTGTAACCAATTCAATTTATAGATATATTTTTCTGAATCCACCTCAGAGCCATTCGGTACATATAGATTTAATACCCGAATTGACCCAAAGCTCGCGCCCAAAATACGCCGTTGCGGATCGTCCAAACTCGCAAAATCAGTTATCACATCCTCAGCCGGTGCTCGACTTAATAAAGCCACACCGTTATAAGCTTTCTGACCTGAAAATACGGCTTGATAACCTACCTCTTGTAGTGCTGCTACTGGAAACATTTCATTAGTTAATTTAATTTCTTGTAGCGCAACAACATCAGGTTGTTTTTTCTCCAGCCAATCAATGACATGTGATAAACGAACCCGTAAAGAATTGACATTCCAAGTTGCAATAGTAAACATCATTTTTTAACGTCATCAAAAATAAATATTAAAGACAATAGTTGGCATATTTTTCATTTTAATTCATAAATTATACGTGCAAAACCATCAAATTCTTTACAAGCTTTACCAGATGGCTCCATTTCAAATACCGCTAAACCCTCGCTAAACGAACGCCGATAAATAGTGCGTTGACATAATCGTGTATTTAACACCTTAATGCCGGGTAGACTATGCAACGCTTCTTCAGCTTGATCAGACTCTTTTACTGCGGCATGAGTATCTGCACGATTAATAAATGCTAAAATTTCCGGTGGTTTATCTTTCACTTCGCTAGCAACTAGATATAAAAATCGTTGTGTAGACCAAACATCAGCTTGACTAGGCGTAACGGGCACAATAATGCGGTTAGCTAACCCAATCGCTTTTTTCAGTGCCACCATATTTGCAGTACCAACATCAATTACGGTTTGCGAAAACTCGATATTTTTGGGTTGAATGTAACGAGTATAGACTTTTAATACAGGTTCATGTTTTTCTTCTTCCCGAACTTGCGCAACATCACTAAGCGTACATTGCGGGTCTAAATCATAAGCAACGACAGTTTCACCCTCTCGTAACAGCCACAGTGCGTAATTAAAAGTCACTGTACTTTTACCAGAACCGCCTTTAAGATTTCCAATCATCGTTATCATAAGCATACACGCTAAACAAATATTAGAATATTCTTACATTAAAACATAGATTTGTTGAAAGTGATAGAGATATTGATATTAGTAATTTGTTTTTGAGATGATACGTTTCCAGAAAAAATCCCTCGTCCCTCGTCCCAACGGTCTCCGTTGGGATGCAACATGGACGCTCCGCGTCCCCCCAGCGAAAAAGTTTAGAAACAGGATAGGCGTTACGCAGTTCACACGAAAATTTTACGCTATATTTGCAATTCACAATAAATCAGGACGCAGAGCGTCCTTGCTGCATCCCAACGGAGACCATTGGGACGAGGGAAACGAGACAAATTTTTATTGAACTGCGTAACTCCTACACAATAATATCGTAGGACGTTGGTGCGTCGAATTGGACGACGGCGCAGTGCATCGTCATAAGGAAAAATTTAAAATTATTCATCATTTTTCGAGACATTCAAAACGCGATGCTAAAAAATATAGTAAACTTTTCCCAAAACCTACCCAATAAAACATTACAATGAAACGGATTATTCGCCACACGTATGCGACACAGCATCAATTACCTAATGATTTACACCCAGTTATCCAACGTGTACTGACTGCGCGTCACATACAGCACGCGGATGATTTGGATTATTCATTAAAAAATTTACTGTCTTATCATAACTTACATGGCATTCAGCAAGCAGTACAACTATTGTATGAAGCACTATATTACCAACATAAAATTTTAATCGTAGCAGATTATGATGCAGACGGCGCAACCAGTTGTGCATTAGCAATAAAATCATTACAAGCGATGGGTGCAAAAAATGTAAGCTTTTTAGTACCCAATCGAGAAGTACACGGCTATGGTCTGAGTCCAGAAATTATTGAGCTAGCACGACCACAAAAACCCGATTTACTCATAACAGTAGATAACGGCATTGTCAGTTTTCGCGGCGTAGAAGCAGCACAACAAGCGGGTATGAAAGTTTTGATTACTGATCATCATGTACCAGCAACTCACCTACCTAATGCTGATGCTATCGTCAATCCGAATCAAGTTAATGATAATTTTGCTAGTAAACATCTAGCTGGCGTTGGCGTTATTTTTTATGTCATGTCGGCACTACGCAGTTTTTTACGACAACATCATTGGTTTAGCTACCACCAGATTGCAGAATTTAATCTAGCCAGCACATTAGATTTAGTCGCATTAGGCACAGTCGCAGATGTGGTAGCATTAGATAATAACAACCGCATTTTAGTTGAACAGGGCTTGCGACGAATTCGCGCTGATCAATGTAGCGCAGGGATTAGAGCTCTCGTTAACGCATCAGGTTGTGAGCAATCGCAAATAACGACCGGTGATCTTGGTTTTCGTTTAGCACCACGTCTAAATGCCGCAGGACGTATGGATGATATGCGTTATGGTATCAACTGTTTATTGTGCGAAGACGATAAAACAGCAAAACAATATGCGGAAAATTTAGGTTATTTTAACGAAGAAAGACGTTACGTTGAATCGGAAATGGAACAAGAAGCAGCAGTAAAATTGACAGAATTATCTCAACAAGATTTGCCTTATGGCTTATGCCTACTAGAACAACACTGGCATCAAGGTGTAATCGGATTATTGGCATCGCGTATCAAAGATAAATTTAACCGCCCAACTATTGTTTTTACCAATGGAATTAATGAAGAATTGCGCGGTTCAGCCCGTTCAGTACGCGGCGTACACATTAAAAATGTATTAGAAAACATCGCTTCGCAATATCCCGATATGTTGACTAAATTTGGTGGTCATGCAATGGCAGCAGGTTTGACAATACCACGTCAGCATTATACGCAATTTACTCAAGCGTTTGACACGGAAGTGCGTCGTTTATTAAAAGCTGAAGATTTATTAGGCGAAATATATAGCGACGGTGAGCTACAAGCACAAGATTTCAGCTTAACATTAGCAGAACAATTGCGCTACATCGTGCCTTGGGGACAGGGTTGTGTTGAACCATTATTTGATGGAGAGTTTTATGTGCAAGAACGACTTTTATTAAAAGAAAAACACTTAAAAATGACTGTTACACCTACAAGTGACACCGATCTGGAATTGGAAGCGATTGCATTTAATATCCATAAAATGGATTATTTAGATTGGGAAAATGTAAAAAAACTGCATTTGGTATATAAATTAGATTTACGAGTATTTCGGGGTAAGAAAACCATGCAATTACTCGTTAATGCTATACGGGTGTTGGAATAATCATTTACTTTTTTCATTAATATACGTTGAGCACAAATTCATTATGTCAGTACAATCAATAGACCCAATAAATGTAGAACTTAATGGTATTAATTTAATTGAAGCCAGTGCAGGTACAGGTAAAACCTATACTATTGCTATTTTATTTGTACGCTTAGTGCTAGAGGCACACATCCCTGTTGATAAAATATTAGTTGTCACATTCACCGAAGCGGCAACAGGTGAATTACGCGACAGAATTCGCAAACGCCTAGCAGAAACACTGATTGCATTTGAAACAGGAAAAACAGAGGACGAATTACTACAAAAATTATTACAAAAATATCCACAAAATACACATGAAGAAGCAAGTAGTTATTTAAAACTCGCTATTCGTGGTTTTGACGAAGCGGCAATTTATACCATTCATAGTTTTTGCCGTCGCACCTTACAAGATAACGCATTTGAAAGTGGGATTTTATTTGACTTAAAACTGATTAAAGATCAAACCGAATTATTAAAACAAATTGTAGAAGATTTTTGGCGACAACATATCTATTCAGCTAATCCTCTATTTATAACTTATTTACTGGATGGCATCTGTAAAAATCCAGATGAATTAATGAAAATAATTGATTATGGTAAATTAATTGGGCAACCTTTTTTGCGTATTGAACCCGATCAGATAGTCGTACCAGACCCTAGCGATCATGAGCAATATTTTTTAACGCTCTTTCAAGAAGTCAAAACTTTGTTACAAACAGAACGACATAATTTGTTCAAACAACTATTGGATGCCATAGAGAGTAAAAATTTAAAAAACAATATTTACAATAAAAATAAACTTAATAGCTGGTTTGATGAATTAGAGTTGTTTTTTGCTAATTTACCCCATCTTAATTTACCGGAAAGCCTGATTAAATTAACACCAGAAAAATTGCAAATAGGCACTAAAAAAGGTGGAATGACACCAAATCATCATTTTTTCAATTTATGTGGACAACTCCTATCAGCGCAACAAAAATTGGTCAATCCAGAAGATAATGCCGGTATTTATGATAAGCAATTTCTTGCCTTAAAAATCAAATTATTTGAACAAGTAAACATCATGTTGCAACAGCGCAAAATGGAACAACAAGTACAATCATTTGATGATTTACTCACTGGCGTATACAAAGGATTAATATCCCCTTTTGGCAAATATTTAGCAAATTCCATTCGGCGTAAATATCACGCGGCACTTATTGATGAATTTCAAGACACAGACCCGGTGCAATATCAAATTTTTCACCGCGTGTATGCAAATCAAGATAATCCCATTTTATTTTTTATTGGCGATCCAAAACAAGCTATTTATAGTTTTCGTGGTGCGGATATTTTTGCTTATATTGATGCTTATCGTCACGCTTCAGCTCATCATACTTTAAATGTTAATTGGCGTTCTGAAAGTCGGCTAATTTATGCGATAAATCATTTATTTACCCATGCAAAAACTGACAATCCTTTTTTATTTACTGAAATTCCATTTCATCCAGTCAATCCACCGAAAAATGATAATAAATCAGCACAATTGTTTATTCAAAATCAAGCGCTGCCACCGTTGCAATTATGGATGGTAAAACGATCTCAATTTGACTTAAACGTTAATAAGCCTATTCCTAAAAGTGCGGCTTTAAAATTTGTTCCACAAATCATTGCTAATGAAATTGCTCGTTTACTGAATTTAGCCTTAAAAAATCAAGCAGTTATTCAAATAAGTGATGAAAATAAAGAAATTCAACAAAAACCAATTAAAGCAGGCGATATTGCTATTTTATTACGCACTAATGAGCAAGCACGACAAATGCAACAAATATTACGTTATTATCAAATTCCTAGTGTGATTTATAGTCAAGATAGTTTATTTGAAACGCTTGAAATATTAGAAATTTATCGGATTTTGCGCGCAATCGCTGAACCACATCAAGAGAGTTTAGTGCGTGCTGCATTGACTACAAATATTTTTGGTTTAACTGGAAACGATTTACAAGTTATTATTGAAAATGAACAAACTTGGTCAGCATACCTAAAACGTTTACATTACTACAATTTTATTTGGCAACAGCAGGGTTTTATTCAAATGTTTCGCGCTTTATTGCGTCAAGAGCAAATTGCTACACGTTTGTTAAAATTTCCCGATGGCGAGCGACGTTTAACTAACGTGCTCCACGCGGGAGAAGTATTACAACAAGCTTGTATGCAGTATAAATTGGGGATGGATGCTTTGTGTTATTGGCTGGGACAAAAACAACAGCAAGGTATGGAAAATGAAGCATTACAGCTTAGATTAGAAAGTGATGAAAAACGTGTCAAAATTATCACTATTCATAAAAGTAAAGGTTTGGAATATCCGATTGTATTTTGTCCTTATATTTGGGATGGTAATTTGCGTAGTAAAAAAGCTAAACAATTTATTTTTCATGATGATAATAGCCAACGTGTATTAGACATTGGTTCTGAAAAACAGGAAATTAACTTAGAATTAGCCTTATTGGAAGAAAAAGCGGAAAACTTACGTTTATTTTATGTTGCTGTGACTCGTGCTAAACATCGTTGTTATTTACTATGGGGTAATTTTTTTGGCGCGGAAACATCGCCATTAGCTCATTTATTACATTCGCAAATTGATAGTAAAACGTTTAGTTGTGTAAGCGACACCCAGCTGGAACAAGATATTTACAAACTCGTGCAAACTTCTGAAAATACAATAGGTATGAGTGATGTTATTACCAAACCGATACGTTATGAACGTCAACCAGAATCTAAACAATATTTAAAAGAACGCCATTTTACTAATAAAATTGATAAATCATGGAAAATATCAAGTTTTACTACTTTAGTTTCTCGCAAATTTATTGCTGATATTCATGAACGCCCCGATCATGACGAAATGACACAGCTTAAACCAAGTGTGGATATAGCGTTGGATAATATACCAAGTATTTTTGATTTTCCGCGTGGTGCAACTGCTGGTATATTCTTGCATACTCTGTTTGAAAAGATAGATTTTACTTTAAATAAAGAAAATTTAGCAAAACGGCTAGCATATCAACTTAATGTAGCGGGTTATGATAATGAGCAATGGTATGATATTTTATTAAAATTTTTGCAGGATGTATTAAATACGCAATTAAGTGTGGATAATCCACAATTTAAGCTGGCTAATATTAGTAAAGATAAGCGGTTAGATGAATTAGAATTTTACTATCCGCTTAATTTAATCCAAGCTAAAGATATTCAAAATCTGTTTCAACGATATAGCGAATCTATGCAAATCAGATTTAATCCACAGCAATTGAATCGTTTAAATTTTGCGCCCATACAAGGGTTGCTCAAAGGCTATATTGATATGATATTTGAGTTTGCGGGTAAATTTTATATAGTAGATTATAAAACCCATTTTTTAGGTAATAAGCCTATTCATTATCAATTTGAACAATTAAATTATATTATGCAACATGAGCATTATTTATTACAATATTATATTTATTCTGTTGCTTTGCATCGTTATTTGAACTTGCGCTTGCAACATTATGATTATAATAAACATTTTGGTGGCGTATATTATTTATTTGTACGTGGAATGCGTCCAGAGTGGGGACATAAAACAGGGATTTTTTATGATCAGCCGTGTCAGGCTCTGGTCGAGGATTTATCACAGCTATTAGCTTCTTAGTTGAGTAATTAATTTGTCCGCGTTAGTAAAGGTAATAATTTTAATCTGATTGCTCATCTAAAAAATAATTGATATTCATAAAATGAGTTATTTTTAGCTTGCTTTAACGAGATTTAATTGATTTTTTAGTTCGCTCTAGTAGCGTTATTCATATCCACATTAGACAACTACCCTTCTAAGTTTCTGATTTTAAATCCTTAATTTGAAAATTTATATGCTAACAAAATAATTTTATTTATTAAAATCAGTAAGTTAAAAATAGCCTATCCAATGTGAGTATTAATACTGAATGAATTGTGATGTTAGGCTTAGTATAATACGACATCTTAAAGACATGAGAATTTCATTCAGCTTTATGACTACCATACTATGAAAATATTGCTTGCAGACGATCATCCTTTGTTGCAGCAAGGTTTAGCACTTATCATCAAAAAAATATTTCCTCGCAGTCACCTTCAATTCAACACTTCTTGGGGAGAAGTCGAACAAACTCTAAAATCCAATTCATTTGATTTGGCATTATTTGATATTTTTATGCCATCGGCGCAAACTTGGGAACATGAATTAACAGAAATTATAAAACAGTATCCGAAACTTTTTATTTGTATGATGTCGAGTTCATCTGAACAAATTCATATAGATACTGCTTTTAAATTGGGTGTAAAAGGTTATTTGTGTAAAACCGCGACGACAGAGGAAATTAAACAGGCTTTACTGACTATAGTTGGGGGAAAGCAATATATTCCTCCACAATTATGGCATATTGATAACACACTGGATTTAACCTATCGTCAACAGGAAATTTTAAAACTGATGGCACAAGGCTTAGGTGTTAAGAAAATTGCGCGAATATTACAGATAAGTGATAACACGGTCAAAAAACATATCGCAAGCATTTATGAAATATTGAATGTTAATAATCGTGTAGAAGCGATCAATATTGCACGTCAAAACGGATTACTCGGATCATAAATAGTGAAAGTCAGTGCAGACATTCTATTACACGCGCAAATGAAAATGGCAATTGGTGGTTATTTGGCTTCCGCCGCGATTACGGGTTTGACCACTTTATTACTGTATTTCTTTTTCCAAAAATATACTGCAACCCAACCGCTTTATATTCAATTATGGGCAACGATGCAATTAACAATGTGCGTGGTTTGGGTCGTTTTGTATTATCGCTATGAACATAATTTTGAACCAATTAAATCGATTTGGGTATGGTGGATTGAAGTGCCACTCAGTGCTTTTTCGGGCTTGGGTTGGGGTTTAACTTGGGTATTATTTGTTAATCCAGATAATTTGCCCACGGTTATTTTTTTAAACATCATCACCTCAACAGCCTTATTTGTTTATATTGTCTCTACGCCTTTACATCCAGCAGCAACGAATACGGGATTATTGTTTTGTGTGTTACCAGTTGTATTTAAATGTTATATGGTTGGTAATGATTTGTTTACTATGATTGGCATTGGTGGGGTGATTTTAGGGTTTTCAGTGTATTTATTTGGCGCGGAATTACATCAGGTGTATTTGAGAAATTTGCTGCAATTAGAGAAAAATAATTTGTTGTTAGAGGCTTTATTAGCAGAAAAACAGCAAGTGGAATTGATGAGTCAAGAAAAATCTCGTTTATTAGCGATATCAGGGCATGATTTGCAGCAACCCATTCAAGCGATTCGTTTATTTGCTATGTCGCTTAAATCATCACTTAAACAGTCACCGCAGCAAGAGATAGTGGATAATATTTGTCATGCTAATCAAAGTTTATTCAATATGTTAGAGCCATTGTTGGATGCAGCTAAATTGGATTCGGGTGCAATACGGGTTAAATCGCAATGGTTGTATATAGATGATTTGTTTTATCGGCTTGAGAAGCAATATACGGATTTAGCTAGAGAAAAAAACATTCAATTACGTTTTGTTGCGACTAAGCAAAAGTTATTTATTGACCCCAATCATTTAGAACGCATGTTAGGTAATTTGGTGATGAATGCGATTCAACATATGGGACGGGCTGGAAAAATTGTAGTTGGTGTGCGCCGACAACAGCAAGGTTTGCGGATTGAGGTATGGGATAACGGTGTGGGGATTGCCGAATTTGAACAAGTGCATTTATTTCAGCCTTTTTATTGTAGTGATCGACCTTATTCATTACGCGCTCATCACAAAGGAGTGGGCTTGGGTTTGTCTATTGTGAAGCAGTTTGCTGATTTATTGGGCTGTCAGGTTGATTTTCGTTCAATAGAGGGTAAAGGTTGTTGTTTTGGTTTGATTTTTTCTGAATCTGTTGAAAATTTATAATGAGATAGTTTATGACTGAATTCAATACTGATTATTTTGTGCGTTGTCTTCAAACTTTAGAACAAGCATATCAAGCACTTAATGAACAATCACCAGAAAATATTTTATATGATGTTTATCGTGCTGCTTGTGTGAAAGAATTTGAAATTATTTTAGAGCAAAGTGGTAAATTGTTAAAAAAGCGTTTAAGGGAATATTTTTCTTCTAATCAGCAAGCGGATAGACTTAATTTTAAAGATATTTTTCGTTATGCAGCAAAATATGATTTAATCAGTTTAGAAGAGTCAGAACGTTGGTTAATTTATCGCAATAATACCGCGCATGATTACGGAGTCAAATTTGCTGATGAGATTCTAGCTTCATTGCCACAATTTCTTATTGATGCGACGCATATTCATGACATTATCAGGCGGTAAATATGACACAGTTATTATTACGTGATAAAGATAAACAGCGTTTACAGCAATTGATTACCGAGTATTTACCTGATATTAGCGTGTGGGCGTATGGTTCACGGGTGACGGGGGAAGCGCATGAGGCAAGTGATTTAGATATTGTGTTGCGTTCTAAAGATTTACAGCCTATTCCTCTCTCACAATTTAATCGTTTTGTAGAAGCTGTGCGCGAGTCCAATATTCCGATTTTAATTGATGCCCATGATTGGGCGCGTTTACCTGCCCGTTTTCATCAGCAAATTGCACAACAACACGTTGAATTGATATGAAATCGAGAAAATTTTTCATTATAACACATTCCCCATAAAAAATATATTACCCAAACGGGTGATACACATCTGATTTTAGCTGTTCTATACTGTTCTCACATTGTCGCTAAATCGCTTTGAAAGGACAAAACGACAACGGTTTTAACATTGATCCATCTATTATCTAATGGAGTTTATAAAATGAAAGTGTTCAAAAAACTTATTAGCTTTATTGCTATTTGTTTGATGAGTAGCTCACTATTTGCGACAGATATAACGTTGCCAAGTGGTGAACTTTCTGTAGCAGCAAAGGACGAAAATCCAGCGGCACAACTGACTAACAAAACATCAGTTTGTGTTGTATTGGAGGTCAATGCTTCTGGTAGTTGGTCATTTGGCACGGTCGCAGGAACGGGTCCGTGGAATGCGAATGGCGATACCAATAAGTGGGATGGTCCACTTCGTTGGAAAAACTTGCCAGCAGGTTCTTTGGTTGCAATGATCAATGGTGACGCTAATTCACCCATGTTAATTGGTGTGCAAAAAGCGGTTAATTTATCCCCAAATGATACTTTAACGCTACTTATGAATGATGAGCCAAAAGTATATGGCGACAATTCAGGTAGCCTCAATATCAAATGGGCTATGAAAGATGTTTGTTCAACAGGAGAAAACAAATAATGCCTATTTGCGCCCCTCTTTCAAATGGCAATTGGAGTTCAGTGAGTTGGAATTGTGGGCATGTACCCATATCATCCGACGACGTTTTTTTTTAATTAACAGATGATAACAACATCACCCTAGACGGATCGGTCACGGTGCAATCTATCCGGATCGATCCGTTCTCAACCCTCGACTTAGGCAGCCATACCCTGACGCTGACAGGGACTTTTGATCCTGCCTCTCTTCCTCTTCCTTCTAACTCCGTACCACTCGCCTTTGACACAATCACGGGTACTGGCACAATCAAATTACAGCCAGCGGCTACAGGTCAGAGTATTGAAATAGGCACTAACTGTGGCTTCACGGCAAAAGTCATTCCCAACCTGATTATGGGACCTATTACGGCTAATCAAACCGTGACCTTGGGTCATAATGGTTGCAAAGCGATCTTTCAGGTCAACGGTGATTTCATCAGTGGGACAAGTCCAAGTGCAATGGTGAGCTTTGTCAAAGGTGATACAAACAGTAATATCACTAATGCCGTCACCTCGTATTATTGTGCGAGCAATGGCGGGATTACTAACATTACTTGCGAGTCAGGCGGACCGCCAGCGGGTTACAGTTCAACTCCCGTTTCCGGAAGCGCGTTAAACATCAGTGGTACACAGGGCAGCAGTCCCATCACGGATTTAATAGTGATTGAAACGGGCAACGCAGACCTCGTTGTCACCATGACATTTACGGGAGCAGATGCGAGCAAGTTCTTCACTAGAGTCGAAGGTATTACGGATGATGGCTTCAGCATCGCTGACGGTGACGGGCAAGTAACAGTGGGTGTGGAGTGTAACGATGCAAGCGTGGGGACTTTCTCTGCAACTTTGAACGTGGCGCACAACGCAACGGGTAGTCCTGCAACTTATCCATTGAGTTGTACGATTAGTAATAGCGGTGCTGGTGGTGGAACGCCTCCTTCTCCTGTACCGGCAAGTGTAGAAAGCGATCTTGCATTAATATTTACTTTCTTAGGCGTGATGCTCATCGCAGCTTATAAAATGCGTAAAGCTCGCAAAGCCTAAATAAAAAAAAACCCTTTTAGCTGAAGTTTCGCCTCGTTCCAACGGTCTCCATTGGGACGAGGAAAATTTTAGAAATTAAATCCATTTACTTACATCAACAAAATGACCTTCTATTGCAGCAGCGGCTGCCATTTCAGGACTGACTAAGTGCGTGCGACCGCCTGCCCCCTGACGACCTTCAAAATTACGATTAGATGTTGAAGCACAACGTTCCTGGGGTTCTAAACGGTCTGCATTCATTGCTAGACACATAGAACAACCGGGTTCACGCCATTCAAAACCCGCTTCAATAAATATTTTATCTAAACCTTCTTTTTCAGCCAGTGCCTTGACTAAACCAGACCCCGGTACGACTAAAGCCAATTTAATACTATCCGCGACTTTTTTACCTTCCACGACTTTTGCCGCAGCACGTAAATCCTCAATGCGTGAATTGGTACAAGAACCGATAAATACTTTATCCAATTGAATATTTTGAATAGCCGTACCGGCTTTTAAACCCATGTATTCTAAAGCGCGTTTCATTCCTGTAGCTTTGGCTTGATTCTCGACAGTCTCAGGATTAGGTACTTCATCATCAACTGAAACCACCATTTCGGGTGACGTTCCCCAAGTCACTTGAGGGCGAATATCTGCCGCATTCAATTTCACAACAGTATCAAATTTTGCCTTAGCGTCGGAATGTAACGTTTTCCAGTATGCAACTGCCTTATCCCAATTATCCGCATTTGGCGCGTAAGGACGACCTTTGACGTACTCAATCGTTTTATCGTCTACGGCGACAATGCCAGCGCGCGCACCAGCTTCAATTGCCATATTGCACACCGTCATACGCCCTTCCATACTTAAAGACTCAATTGCAGAACCTGCAAATTCAATCGCATAACCCGTACCGCCAGCCGTACCAATTTTTCCAATCACAGCTAAAACAATATCTTTTGCAGTCACACCTTTATTTAATTCACCCTCCACTTTGACCAACATATTTTTTGATTTACGTTGATTCAAACATTGGGTGGCTAGAGCATGTTCCACCTCTGATGTACCGATACCAAATGCCAATGCGCCGAATGCACCATGCGTTGCGGTATGCGAATCGCCACACACCACAGTCATACCGGGCAAAATCGCGCCTTGTTCAGGTCCCATGACATGCACCACACCTTGACGTATATCGTTAATGGTAAATTCCGTGATACCAAATTCAGCACAATTTTTATCTAACGTTGACACTTGTAAACGTGAAATAGGGTCTTCAATTGCGTCAACTCCACCCATGCGATGATTTGTTGTCGTTGGGACATTATGATCGGGTACAGCGATGTTTGCAGCCAAACGCCAAGGCTTACGCTGTGCTAAACGCAGTCCGTCGAAGGCTTGTGGTGAGGTAACTTCGTGGATTAATTGACGATCAATGTAAAGTAATGCTGCACCATTCACGTCAACGCGAACAACGTGCGCATCCCATAATTTATCATATAAAGTTTTTGCCATAATTTTTCAGCTACCAGTAGACAATTATTAGTGGAAAATTATCAATGGATAGTAGAAAGTTAATCGCTCTCTATTTTTTAGAGAAAGTTAATGTATCCAGAGTAATTATCGCACTAAAATTATTAATTTAATTAGTTTGATATACAGGAAAGCGTTTGCACAGATCAATCACTTCGGTTTTTACCCGCGCTTGTACTGCTTCGTTTTCCACATCATCCAACACATCACAAATCCAATTGGCAACCTGTTTCGCTTCCTCCGTACCTAAACCGCGAGTCGTCATAGCAGGCGTGCCAATCCGAACGCCACTTGTTACAAATGGTGATTGTGGGTCATTCGGAACAGCATTTTTATTCACGGTAATATTAGCGTTGCCTAATGCTGCGTCAGCGACTTTTCCCGTCATGTTTTTATTGACCAAATCCATTAAAAATAAATGATTATCTGTCCCACCCGATACGATATTATAATGACGCTCAATCACAGTTTTTGCCATTGTTTTTGCGTTTTCAACCACTTGTTTTTGATAGATTTTAAATTCTGGCTGCATCGCCTCTTTAAACGCAACGGCTTTGGCGGCGATAACGTGCATTAACGGACCACCTTGCGTACCGGGAAATACTAAGGAATTCAATTTCTTAGTGATTTCAGGATTTTCTCTTGCCAGAATTAATCCACCCCGCGGTCCACGCAAAGTTTTATGTGTCGTTGTCGTCACCACGTCGGCAATACTAATCGGATTGGGATACTCACCCGCTGCCACCAAACCTGCAACATGAGCAATATCAGTCACCAAATACGCGCCTACTTTGTCGGCAATATCACGCATCCGTTGCCAATCTACTACACGCGAATAAGCACTAAAACCACCAATAAGCATTTTTGGTTTATGTTCTAATGCAAGTTGTTCCATTTGCTCATAATCAATTTCACCTGTGTCAACATTTAACCCATATTGCACAGCATTAAAAATTTTACCAGAAAAGTTGACTTTTGCACCATGCGTCAAGTGTCCGCCATGGGCTAAACTCATACCGAGTATTGTATCATGTGGTTCTAAAAGCGCGAGGTAAACGGCTGCATTCGCTTGCGAGCCAGAATGTGGTTGTACATTTGCGTAATCAGCACCAAATAATGTTTTAGCGCGATCAATCGCTAATTGTTCTGCAATATCAACGTATTCACAGCCCCCATAATAACGCTTACTAGGATAGCCTTCTGCATATTTATTAGTTAAAACAGAGCCTTGTGCTTCTAATATTCGTGGGCTGGCATAATTTTCTGAAGCAATTAATTCTAAATGTTCTTCCTGACGTTGTTGCTCATTTTGAATGGCTTGAGCTAATTGTGTATCAAAATCCGCAATGGTTAAGTTTTTTTGGAACATAAGATAAAACAGTCTGTTGAAATTAAAATTGCCATCATACCATTGTTACACGATTGCAATCTAACGTTTTAAATCGAATAGCAACTTTTATTTCTAGGAGTTACGCAATTGAAGTATTAATAAATTGATTTTGTTAAACTATTAAAAGTCACGCAGTTCAAACAAAAATTTTATTCCTCGTCCTAATGGTCTCCGTTGGGAAGCAGCAAGGACGCTCTGCATCCTGATTTATTGTGAGTTGCAAATATAGCGTAAAATTTTCATCTGAACTGCATAACTCCTAAACATAATAAAATTGTGTTAATCTTGTTCATGAGCAATTGGATGATAAAAAGTTGTGAATTTGTAATTTTCACCCTAATTGCTCCTTTTTGCCAACCTTTGGCGAAAATATTGTAGGTAGTTACTCATTTTCTATAATTCAATGACGGTTGTTTTATGCCCATTCAAACTTTACTTGCTTTCGACTATGGACAACGCAGAATTGGTGTTGCAGTAGGTCAAACTCTAACCCAATCAGCGCAACCATTAACCATATTAAAAGTGGGAAAACAGCTACCTTGGCAACAAATTCAACAATATATACAAGAATGGCAACCACAGGCATTAGTGCTCGGTCTATCACAACATGCAGATGGCTCTAAAAATAGTATTACCCAAGCCATTTATGATTTTAAAGCCGAACTAGAGCAACGTTTTCAATTACCTGTACACCTAGTTGATGAAACACTTACTTCTGTTGCTGCTCAAGAATATTTGAATGAAATCGGTCAAAAACTACAATTTATTGATGCTGTTGCTGCAAAAATGATTTTAGAAACATGGTTAAAGGAACAAAACTTATCATGCTATAACGAATAAATATAAATTAAATTATTTTCATATCTAATTTCAACGAAATTGCTTTTAATAGCTTTCGATTAGTAACAACTTCGTAATATTCTTGGTGGTTTTTTTTGTAATTACTGGTATTTTCCTGCCAAATTTGCACATAATCGCGCCGAATGACTACAACATGCGATTTACCTCTTACATCTTGATATTGCCCAATAAAAAATTCATTCACTCCCACATTGGGTAATTTTAACTTGATGGAGCGCAATGCAATTTCTTTATCTAATTTGTGAAAAGCAGCTTGTTCCAACTCAATGCCATTTAAATTGTAACGAAATGTTTCCATACCTTTTTCGCCTCTGAAATTATCCGTTTTAGCGTGCTGAAATACCAAAACATGAGTTAATAAATTTTGATTTGCGAACAATTGACGTAATTTCCAAGAACAAGACGATAATCTATCAGCATAACCAATCGCCGGTGAAATCATAATGCGCTGGTCGCCGTCGTATAAAAAAGTAGGGGCTTCTGGTGAATAACAAATACCAATACCCAATTCCAAAATGGGTAAATTCTGCTCTTGACACACTTGATTTTGAGTCGCCACAACTTCCAGCATTTTGCGTGCTAAACCACAAGCACGTGCAACTGCAAACCATTGTTCTGGTTGTGATTGATATTCAAAAAAACTTAAAATAACCGCATCACCTTCAATAAACACTTTTTCACCACCAAAATCTTTAATTAATTCTCGAATCGGATTAAAAAAATGTAAATTAAAATGTGTCGCTGGATTTAGCCCACGTTTACATAATTCACTTACAATTGTGGTCGAACCACGTAAATCTGCTTTCAAAATCACATGACAACGAATACTTGTATTGCTTTCTTCGGCGTATTCTTCCGCTAATAAAAATTCATATAACATATTATTACTGCGTGATAATTGAATATAGCTTTCATCTTCAAGTAAATGAATTGCATCTAATTTTTGCTGTAATAATTTCTGAAATTTTAAATCACGCCGATATGTAGTAAAATCTTGGATAAATTGAGATAAAATGACAGATTTATCCTGTTTCAAAGCTTGACGCAATCGTTTTTGAGTTGCTGATAATTCATTAATAGATAGCTCTTTATTATCATTTTTTCGATTTGCTCTCAGTTTTAATATGTTTTTAAATTTATTATTCATTGTTTGTGCATCTATTTCTCCACATAAATAACCAAATAATACTTTTGGTTCAAATAGATGGTAATAGTGATGATACAATCTAGGTAATTCATAGCTTGCAAGAATAGCTAGCAATATATCCATTCCAAGCGATTGTTCTAAAAACTGTATGGCTTGTTTTTGATAGTCTAATTGTTGTTGTAATATATCAGTTGATGATTTTTCTAATAGATTCTTAGTATATTGAATATCAAACAATAATTGCATTGCCTCTGGATTATCTCGCCATGAAAAAGCTTTATTATGGATGCTTGGATAGATTTTTACTGATTGAGTGACTAATTTAATAGGATATGTTTCAATCAATTTGATTAAAATATTATCTATTTTAGTTTGTAATTGGTTAAAACAAAAAGCGTGTGACAAACCATTTACTAACCACACATATTTGTTAAGCAACAATTCATCGTTATACGTTGTATGAATTAAGTTATTGAATAACATAGGTTCTGGAATAGTCCATTGCACAGCAAATAATTCAGTACGCAAAGTTGCTATTTGGTTAGTTTCTACCCAACGCATTTGTTCAAATATATCATTGCTGACTTGATTTAAAGTATGGATTTTATTGTTTTGTATCCATTTACTTCTATCGTAATTTGCAACTGTTTGAGCATTTTGATTGCCTGTCATGCTAGTATTACGCAAATTTTGCAAAATCTCTTCTAAAGTTTGTGTTATTGTCTGTTGAAGAAATTTAATAACAGTCAGTTGTAAAAGTTGTATTTTATGGATTTGTTTGTTCTCTTTGGCACGAATCGCAGCAGTTTTTAAAATATCAGTATATTGTTGTGCAAATTTTTCTAATTGTTTACGCACATTATCAGAAGGTCTGTCTGTGGCACGTTTTTTAGTCGTAGTGCGTTCTTCTAATAAGTCATGAATTAGCTGGGTAGTGGATTGAGTAAATTGTTGACTCAAATAGGTATCTATGCGCACATTATCAATCCCTAAATTGAATTGGCTCAAATCAATATGAGGATATTCAATAGTCCGTAATTTAGGCTTGAATTGCGGTTGTTGCGTACCTGATGGTGAGAAGAGTCGAAGTAGTGCCATATCTATGATTGAGTCAATTTGTAATATTTTCTTAATTGCAATAAGTTGTCCAGTGTCCAACCGCGTAGATACTGGCTTAAAAAGGTGAAATTGTTATAATTTAATCCAATATTACGTGTTTTTAGATAGGACGTGTCATAATTAACACATTGTGTCAGCATAACCTCAATTACAATCGCTGACCATAATTGTCTCGCGTCTAGCCGATTAGGTGCCGGCTAAAAAATTGTTATCACTTAATCTGATATTATTCGTTTTTAGGTAGGAGAGAACCAACGAAATTGATTATATCTACCCGGACGTGGCTGCTGTATGTGGCGGTGAGAAATTAGGAAATGAGCAGTTTGATATTTTGCTTAATATAATTGTAATTATCTTGGTGTTATAAAGTAATTATGATAAATTAAAAATTTTGCAAAATCTCTTCACGTAACGCATTTAACTTTGCATGAAAAAAGTGATCAGCTTGTTCCATCCAAACTAATTTAGGTTGTGGGTTTTGCGTTTGTACCCATGTCCTTACAGCATCAGGCGATACAATTTCATCTTGACCGCCCTGAATAACCAATGTTGGCACATTACTCACGTAAGTTTCTGAAAAATATTGCACAGGCGGCGCGACCAACAGTAAACGACTAACATTTAAATCATGATGGGTGCGTAATGCCACAAAACTACCGAATGAAAAACCACTTAACCACAATTCTGCTGGTGTGTAAGTTGTCTGAACCCAGTTCGCTACCGCACGCAAATCGTCGCATTCGCCCACACCATTATCAAATTTACCCTCACTTTTGCCAACACCGCGAAAATTAAATTTTATCACACCCACACCCATTGCATTAAAAGTCCGACCTATCATATATACCACCTTATTCGTCATCGCACCACCGTGAACAGGGTGAGGATGACAAACAATAGCATAATGTTGCGGATTATTTTCAGGACAGTTAATCACAATTTCCAATTGACCCACCGCACCTTGAATCAGAAGGGTTTGCTCTTGATAATTTTGCATCAGTTTAAAATTCTTTAAGAGATTGATTTATCAAAGGTTGTTCCATTGAAGCTAAACGCATCCAAGCCGTAGGTAAATCATAACCCTGCTCTTTTAAACGCGCCAGTAAATTACGTCCTTCCTCACATAAAATTTTTTGTTGCCTCGGATCAAATAAACTCATTGCAGCGCGTAATGAGGCATCATTTTCACTGAGTAACGAGGGTACAATTTCAATTTCACCAATAGGGGAATTAGGATGTAATAAATGTGCAATAAACGGATATTCTAATAGTGAAAAGTGCATGTAACGTGCAGATTTTTCTTGCTCTAAACGTTGGATTATTTCAGGATCATCGACACCACTAGATAAAATAGCTTGCATAATTAAATCATTCAAATGACGTAATCCTCTTTTCGCTTGGGAATAATCACCTCCTAAACCTGCACATTGTTCATATAAAGCATCAATTCTGTCCTTGAATTTTAAAACAACTTCTGCCTCAACCTGAGATTGTAAATGCGTCATCTCCCCTAGTAAACGTTCAAATTCATACTGAAAAGCTTGACGTTCCTGCTCGTCACGACGTTGTGCATCATCTACGTCTAACTGAGTGATTTTGTAGCCTAAATGGCTAAAAAGAGGATTTTTATATTGACGTTGTAGATGTCGTTCCCAACATCCGGGATGCTTGCTAAAATACACAGTCATATAAATTTGCCTCCTCTCACAAGCGTCAAGATTGCTAGCATCGCAAAACGCAACCACACCGCACAGGTTACAAACAGCATAACAATCCAAGGATAACGTTGTTGAAAAAATTTGCGGTAAAAACGCACCATACCTTTGTGCTTATACCATAGCACTCTAACAGGCTGTTTGTCACTACACGCGCCTTTAATATGTATTACTTTAACATAGGGAATAAATAAAATTTTCCAGTTTTGTTTACGAAAACGCATAAACCAGTCTAAATCTTCACAATGTAAAAAATATCCTTCATCTAAACCACCAACTTGTGCTAACGCGGTTTGACGAATAAACATAAACGCGCCAGAAATACCTTCTATTTCAATAGGTTGAGTAGGTAATTGCTCTTTGGTTAATACAAAACTTTTAAAACGTGGATGATTAGGAAATAGTTTATCTAAATGCAATACCCGAATAGTTGAACGCCAAGGTGACGGTACGCTACGTCTTGATCCCGCTTGTTCTGAGCCGTCTGGATTACAGACCAGCACCCCTGCCATGCCTACATCTGTACGTTGGTTCATAACTTTGCGTACTTGAGCAATGGTATCAGGTTCAATAAAACAATCTGGATTAAGAAATAATAAATAATCTCCTTTCGCTTGGGTTAAGGCTTGATTATTCGCTTTGGCAAAACCAAGATTCTGATTATTTTGTATCACGTTGACAGGCGCGTGAACGGGTAATGCCTGACTGAGTTGTTGGATACTTCTATCGGTTGAGGCGTTATCTACAACAAAAATCTCGACTGCAACTGTCGAAGCAAGTACGGCTGTAACACATTGGGTTAGGTACTGGCCACTATTGTAATTGACGATAACAACGGAGGTCAGATCAGTCATGATTAACGCTTCATAGAGTCAAAAAATTCATCATTTGTCTTTGTAACTTTCAAACGATCTAATAAGAATTCCATTGCAGCAGTTTCTTCCATTGGATGTAACAATTTGCGTAAAATCCATACGCGCTGCATTTCCTCTTGGTCAAGCAATAATTCTTCACGTCGCGTACCTGAACGATTAATATTAATTGCTGGATAAGTCCGTTTTTCGGCAATTTTACGGTCTAGGTGGATTTCGTTATTGCCCGTACCTTTAAATTCTTCGTAAATCACGTCATCCATTTTAGAGCCTGTATCAATCAAAGCGGTTGCGATAATCGTTAAACTCCCCCCTTCCTCCACATTTCGCGCCGCACCAAAAAAACGTTTGGGACGATGTAAAGCATGTGCATCCACACCACCGGTCAATACTTTGCCAGATGAGGGTACAACGGTATTATAAGCACGCGCTAGACGAGTAATAGAATCGAGTAAAATCACCACATCACGCTTATGCTCAACGAGACGTTTAGCTTTTTCAATAACCATTTCAGCAACTTGGATATGACGAGTAGCAGGCTCATCGAAGGTACTTGATACGACTTCACCACGTACGGAGCGATCCATTTCAGTCACTTCTTCAGGGCGTTCGTCGATGAGTAATACAATAAGATAACATTCTGGATGATTGTTAGAAATAGATTGCGCTATATTCTGCAACATCATCGTTTTACCCGATTTTGGTGGAGAAACAATTAAACCACGTTGTCCTTTACCAATCGGTGCAATCAAATCAATAATACGTGGCGTTAAATCTTCGGTACTGCCGTTGCCAACTTCAAGATTTAAACGTTCATTAGGAAAAAGTGGGGTGAGATTTTCAAATAGGACTTTATTTTTAGCTAATTCGGGATGTTCAAAATTAATATCATTGACTTTGAGGAGGGCAAAATAGCGTTCACCGTCTTTTGGTGGGCGTATTTTACCTGACACCATATCGCCGGTACGCAGATTAAAGCGTCTAATTTGGCTAGGAGAAACGTAAATATCATCAGGACCTGCTAAATATGAACTATCCGATGAACGCAGAAAACCGAATCCATCTTGTAATATTTCTAATACACCGTCTCCAAAAATATCCTCGCCTTTTTTTGCATGGGCTTTTAGTAGGGCAAATATAACGTCTTGTTTACGGGCTCTTGCAGTGCCTTCTAGTCCTAGTTCTTGAGCTAATTGCATTAACTCTGATGCTGTTTTTTGTTTGAGTTCTGTTAAATTCATGGTGTTGTAACAGACATGATGCCTTAGTAGAGTTGGATGTTTGGAATGAAAAGAAGACTATAGAGGCGTACCCACCACAAGCAGCAAGGTTGGAGTAATAGGTCACAAATTTCTTGCTTACCAACAATACACGGTCTTCGCGCTTAGAAGCACATAGGTATGTTTAGGAAATGCCGTATACTATGTGGATTAATCTTGGGTGTGATATGATACGAACTTCCGGATTATAAAAAAAAATCAGTACGCCGTCAACGCATTTACACACAGAACTTTACCTATGTGTAAAATGCCCACTTGGCAAAAATTTATAAGTTACTGTCAATGAAAGCCATTAATTGAGATTTATTTAAAGCACCAACTTTGGTAGCTTCTACGTTACCATCTTTAAATAGCATGAAGGTGGGAATACCGCGAATACCATATTTTGGAGGTGTTGTTTGGTTTTCATCAATGTTTAACTTAGCAACTTTCAGTTTTCCAACATATTCTTGGGCAATTTCATCTAAAAATGGTGCTACCGTTTTACAGGGACCACACCAATCTGCCCAGTAGTCAACCAACACGGGCACGTCTGATTTTAATACTTCACTCTCAAAAGAATCATCTTTTAAAACGACAATATGCTCATTCATAGTTATTTAATCTCCGACATAGCAATTATTCCATCCTTGCGTCAAGTGAGGCATATATTTTTGTGTAAATCCTACACTGCTAATTGTGTTGGATGGTCTATTGACATCCTCCCTGCCCTGAAGGGTAGGGATTCCCAAGAGTGCGATTCAGCACCCAGCAGATATTTTAACCTAATGCGTATGCGTTTCAGTTAAAATCGGTTTCTGCCTCGTCGCAGAACTCAACGATTCCACTCCGCAGGCTAACACCCGATGTCATCGGGCTAACAGGTTCAACGCATCCCAAACGAGATTGCGTTAACTAGTTGTTCTACTTAATTGTGTCCACAAAAAAGACAAATTTGGGATGACCTTTCGGCGGATTCTGACATGTTTCTTACTTTCAAATTTCCAATGACAAAGCATCGCTTTGATTGATATTCATTGAGGATTTATGTAAGTTGTTTATTATCCAGCCGAAACAGGTTCAAAGCCAGTGCCTTATGCGACACAAAGGTGAAAATGATTTAAAATGATGTACTTAAACTCGCATACAGTGTACAGCACTGACGTGTAAGTGCGCATTCTAATGAAGTTTACAGTAGAAATCAATCATTGATGAAATCTTTTTATTTGGAGTAGGAGTGACGCAGTTGAAGTGTTAATCAATTGATTTTCCTCGCGCATCGTCCTAACGGAGACCATTGGGACGAGGAAACAAGACAAATTTTTATTTGAACTGCGTAACTCCTATGGGTAAGCACTGTTGTTAGCCTTGAACAAATTTCCAAGCTCATGAATAACGCTATTAGCACTAGAACTGGACTTATTTCTAGGAATACCGTCAAATATTAAAAGGTTCTTTTTGCTCATACCATTCTACCTAGTGCCCAATCACTTTTGCATACTTGCGTAACGTGAATTTATAAAATACAAGTTTTTATATTAAACTTCACGTTTTCAATTAAAAAATTCCAATTTATCATAGAATATGTAAAACAAACTTGATACACAAATCACTTTTAAATAATTATTATTTTTTCAATACCTTCGCCAAAGGTTGGAAAAAATGAGCAATTAGGGTAAAAAGTAAAGAGTCGAAATCCACCGCTTTTTATCAGCCAATTGCTCATGAACGAAATTAGCACAATTCTCCTATTTTG
>CAYMCP010000042.1:0-32180 GCA_964388965.1 uncultured Thiotrichaceae bacterium
TCCATCCCGAGTGATCCACGTTATTCAGCCTAGAACAGAACGGCTGGCCGCACAAAGCCTTGCCTCGAAACGTGGCACCTGCCAGATAAAAAGCCGAACAAGCGGATTTTGAACCCCGACCACGGTCATGCCGAAATGTGGTGGAGGGGGGAGGATTCGAACCTCCGAAGGCTGAGCCGACAGATTTACAGTCTGTTCCCGTTGACCGCTTGGGTACCCCTCCGAAACAAATCGTTTCTTAACGAACGGGCCTCTACAAAGTAAGGATATGTGAATAATCGAACTTGATTGTTGTTCGTGCTACGTCGTCAATGAGCTGTGGATTTTATTAATATTGTTTTAGAAATGCAAGTAAAAATTTCAATTTTTTTGCAAATTAGTTTTGTTGCTTTAGTAACATTTTGAAATTAAATGTATTATATATTTTCAATATCTTCGCCAAAGGTTGGCAAAAAAGAGCAATTAGGGTAAAAAGTAAAAATTATAAATTCACAACTTTTTATCATCCAATCGCTCATGAAAAAGATTACTAAAGCGTATAATCATCTCGACAAAAGATAAATATATCAGATATATAAGCCTAAGCCATCATGGGAAAATACACGATTATCGTTTGCGTCCCAGTGGGTGACGACGCAGTGCATCTCACGAGTCAAAATGAGAATTGCTGCTGACACTCCGCACGCTATTAATAACTATTTGATATTTAAAATCAAAATATATCTAATCTTTATTGGTGCAGAGTATCGGCTTAACTTTCCGATTACCTATTAGCTAGCGTTCACCAATGCTACAGTTGTGTCTAACATACGATTTGAGAAACCCCATTCATTATCATACCAAGATAATACTTTGACTAGTGTACCGTCTTGAGTAATACGGGTTTGTGTTGAATCATAGCTAGAAGATACCGTTGTATGGTTAAAGTCCATAGAAACCAATGGTTCATCGCTATACGCTAAAATACCTTGTAAGCCACCTTCTGCAACAGGTGTTTCAGCCGCTTTTTTCAAAATATCATTGATTTCTTCAACAGTCGTAGCGCGGTTTGCAACAAAGCTTAAATCTACTACAGATACATTGATAGTAGGTACACGAATAGCAAAACCATCTAATTTACCATTCAAATCTGGTAATACTAAGCCTACGGCTGCGGCTGCACCGGTTTTAGTAGGAATCATAGATTGTGTGGCAGAACGGGCGCGGCGTAAATCTGAGTGATAAACGTCAGTCAATACTTGATCGTTAGTGTATGAGTGAATTGTTGTCATCAAACCATGTTTTACACCAATCGCTTCATGTAAAGGTCTAACTAAGGGGGCTAGACAGTTTGTTGTACAAGATGCGTTAGAAATGACCGTGTCGCTCGCTTTTAATACACCATGATTAACACCATAAACGATTGTTGCATCAACATCATTGCCGCCCGGCGCTGAAATGATGACTTTTTTTGCACCACCGGTAAAATGTGCGCTAGCTTTCTCTTTGCTCGCAAAGAAACCAGTACATTCATGCACTACGTCAACACCCAATTCACCCCAAGGTAATTTTGCGGGGTCGCGTTCTGACAAAACTCGAACTTTCTTACCATTGATAACAAGGTAATCGCCTTCAACAGTCACATCGCCATTAAATTTACCGTGTACTGTATCATACTTGGTTAAATGAGCATTTGTTGCTGCATTACCCAGATCATTAATAGCAACAATTTCAATATCACTACGACCTGACTCATGCAACGCACGCATGACGTTACGACCAATACGTCCATAGCCATTGATTGCGACTTTAATTGTCATTATATCCTCCACTCAAAAGATTAATATAAAAAAATAAATCTATCTAATCTACAACATAGTAATTATTATTATATATTTTCACAGAGTCGGTGCGAAAAAATGTGCCTATCATAAGCATTTTTAGTTCAAGATACCAGTTAATTTTTAGGTGACATCATTCAAATAAACTGTTCATTCTGAAAAATATCTAAAAATAAGTTACAACTTGACAAGACTCGCTTCCTAAATAAGCTTAGTGTATAGAAAAAATATCATTCTCACAATAGACGACCAATATAACGGCAATTCTCATTTTAAATTAATGCTTCACAACTGCAAAATAAAGGTACGCGATTTTTATGCACGTTTTGAATTAATTGCAGAAATTATACAATTCACATTGGGCAAGGCTCAGGTTGTGAGATTTGATATATTGAAGCGACACAATTCCAGAATAGCCACAAGATTTTGATTTACATGAGAATCCAGTTAGTTGAACAAAATACTTAGAATAAATTTAGCTTTGTGGCGGTGCACCGCGTTATCATGTCACAGGATGCACCAGCGTCCACTACAACCTGACTCAGTGCGTAGAACGAGGGTTAAACAAGTATTGTTAGCTTAAATTACTTACAAAAAGAGCAACTGCCACCACGTATCAATGACTGCAAAATCAATAGTCTAAAATACAGATCACCTTTTGTAACCCTGTTCAATATGTGTTAGGAGGAATGCAGCAGCAATTTTGTAGTTAAACGATTTTTTAAAATATTTTTATATTCATCAGGATTTTTAACTTGCGTTATTTCACCTTCGCGAGGAAAAAATTTATCTTGTAGGCGTGATAGCCAAAATCGTAGTGCTGCGGCACGCAACATGATTGGCAAAGCCTCAAGTTCAACAGTAGTCAGTTGACGATGTTTGCGATAACCTTCTAATAAATGACTAAAACGGGTTGTATCTAAACTACTGTCTTCATGGCTACACCAAGCATTTACAGTCACCGCTAAGTCAAATAGTAAACTATCGTTGCAAGCGTAATAAAAATCTAAAATCCCTGTTAATTTATCTCCTTGAAACAAGGCATTATCACAAAATAAATCCGCATGAATGACACCGCTTGGTAAGTTTAAATCTTTATTACGATTTTGAAAATCTAACTCATTTTGCAATAATTGCGCATCGTCGGGCGGCAATAGTGACATGACACGCTCACTAACTTGATGCCACCACGTAAAGCCGCGTCCATTTTCACGAAAATAATTAAAATCGGGACTAATCGCATGAAATTGTCCTAGTGCGCAACCAATTTCACAACATTGTTTTAAATTAGGCGTGAGTACGCTTTTGCCAGCTAAACGGTATACAATAGCGGCAGGCTTACCATTTAATTCACGTAGATAATGTGATTGTCTATCAGCTAGAGGGTGTGCGCTAGGAATTTCATGTTCAGCTAGGTAAGCCATTAATTCCAGAAAAAACGGCAGTTCGTCCGCTGTATGTTGCTCGAATAAAGTAAGAACAAATCTACCTTGCGTCGTAGTGACAAAATAATTTGTATTTTCGATACCTTCGCTAATACCATGAAAATAAACCAGTTTTCCTAAATTATACTGGGTTAAAAAGGTTTCTAGCTCGGTTTGGGAGACAGCAGTATAAACAGACATTAAAAACTCTATCAGTGAAAAGAGACACCGATAAAGTTTAATCAATATTGCGCTAAGATGCTACCAACTAAATAATATCCATTGTGGCACTTGGCTATTTGAGTCAATCGCAAAATGACTGGTTTCTAATGTACCATCACCATCACTATCTACTAAGTAGTAAGCGGGTCCAAAATCAGGGATGACTTTAATTCTTTTTAACATACCATTTACTCGATATTCTTCAATTGTTTCACGTTCACGTCGAATAATTGTAACTTGTGGTTCAAGTTCAGCTTGTTCAAGTAATTCTTGTTCTGTAGGTTGTTCTGTATCGTTGACTTCGCTAACAGTGGGAGGCGGAGGAGGGTTGAATGCTATCAATGTAGAAGGTAAAAGTAAGCTTATCAATATCAATCCATAATAACGCATGATAGATTCCTTATTTTATAGAGCTGGTTTGAAATCTTAGCAAATATGTTAGAACATCATTCTAACTCACATTAGGTAGGGGGTGAAAATATAAATTTCTTTTTGTACTTTGCGAAAATAAACCTTATTAGAAGTTACGCAGTTCATTGGGACGAGGAAACTCTATTCAGCCGTTTTTCCATAAAGGTTGTACTGCTCATAGTTCGCCCTCTGATAAAATTATGCGGCAGGTGGTAAAATTGGAAATTGCTTAGATAAATAATTTTCAGTTTCAATTGAGCAACGAGGACGTGAAAATAAATAACCTTGAACGTGATCGCAATGTGCTGCCTGTAATACCGACATTTGAAAATCATTTTCAACGCCTTCTGCAACAACTTTCAAATCAAATGCTGCACCCAATGCAATAATTGCCTCCGCAATTTGGGTTGGTTTGTCTTGAGGATGACGGATTTCACTAATGAAACTTTTATCAATTTTAAGTGCATCAACTGGAAATTTTTTCAAATAACTAAGCGAAGTATAACCTGTACCAAAATCATCAATGTATAGTAAAACATTTAATCTCTTTAAATCATTTAACATTTTTAAAATTGTCTCAGGGTCTTGCATGATGGCACTTTCGGTAATTTCGACCCGACAACAAGGTCCTTTTACACCAGTAAAATCTAAAATATCTTGAATTTCTTGCACTAAGCGTGGTTGTTTTAATTGAATCGGTGAGACGTTAATATTAATACCCAATTCCGCAAACTGGGGAAATTTCTGCTGCCATTCGCGCAATTGTTGACACGCGGTTTTAAATACCCATAAACCAATTTCACGAATTAATCCCGTTTCTTCGGCGATTGGAATAAATTCATCTGGTGGGACAAGACCACGCTCCGGGTGCATCCAACGCACTAAGGCCTCAAAACCGATTGTGGATTTTGTTTCTAGGGAAATAATCGGTTGATAATAAACAATAAATTCTTCTCGGTCTAATGCTTTACGCAAATCGGATTCCATGCGCAGCAAATTTAATACACTGGTGTGCATACCGGGTTGGAATAAAATTGCTTTTCCGCGCCCGTGTTTTTTTGCTTCGTACATGGCTGTATCTGCATCGCGTAATATTTCGTTGGCATTTTTGTAATTTTCTGAGCCAAGCGCAATGCCGATACTGACAGTTGTATTAAACGTTTCATTTTCTAAAAAATAGGGTTGACATAATTGACATTGAATTTTTTCAATCCGCTGTTCCAATACTTCAGTACCAGGCTGTTTTTCCAACATCATTGCAAACTCATCGCCCCCAAAACGCGCTACCATTTCTGAAGTGTGTGATGATAATTCAGCTTGCAAACGCTTTGCAATTTGGGTGAGTAATTCGTCACCTGCTAAATGTCCCATACTGTCATTAACGATTTTAAAACGGTCTAAATCAGCAAATAATACGACAAATGGAATTTCATTTTTTTTGTTATCAGTATGTTGGTTGTGTAATTGTTGTAATTTTAAAGTTAAACGTTCAGTAAATGCTGCCCGATTAAATAAACCTGTTAATTGATCATGAGAAGCATCATAACGTAATTTTTCCTCTATTTGCTTGCGTTCGGTAATATTTTCTACGATGCCTTCGTAATAACGTACTTCATCATTTTCGTCCCGCACTACCCGCACAGTTTCGCTGACCCAAATTGTATTGCCATCGGCACAACGCGCTTCGTATTCAAAATTTTGGACTTTAGGATTGGTTTGTAGCAGTTGAATAAATTCAGCATGGCGTTGTGGATCAACGTATAATTGTTGCCCAATATCGTTGATTTTAGAAAACATATCTTGCGCTGAACGATAACCAAAAATTCGCACAAAAGCTGGATTAACGCTTAAATAGTGACCTGATGGTGTGCATTGAAAAATACCTTCTATCGCGTTTTCAAAAATATCACGGTACTTTTTTTCTGCTTCTAAACGGGCTTGTTCAGCGCATTTCCGCTCGGTTACATCCTCGATCATCGCAACGATAAATGGATGTACTGTCTCTCGTACAATAGAGCAATTTTGATTCGTCCAAATACTTTCATTCAGTTTGCTACGATAACGTTTGCCTACTGTATAACTATCGCATAAGCCAGATAACATCTTATTGCGCATGACTTCATCAATATCAATATCTTCTTCGTGTGCCAAATAGTGTAGATTTTTACCTTGTAACTCTTGTTCGCTATAGCCTAATAAATCTTGTAATGCTTTGTTACTGTCTAAAATGGTGCCGTCTAAATCGGTTTGTGCAATACCCATTGCAGCCTCGTCAAATACTGCTTCAAAACGGCGCCGACTTTCATCTAAGGCATTGTTGACTTCTAATAGGCTTTGAGTACGTGCAGCAACCAATTCTTCTGCCCAATGCGCACGGGTTAAGGTCAAAAATAAATATCGCCATAAGCCGACTGTAAATAAAAAACCAGTCACTAATACAATCCAAGCATAACTTAAATGAAAACGTTGTTGTTGTGGAATCGTTGCGAGAATAATAGCCCAACTGCGTCCTGCATGTTCCAATGGCGCTTTTTGTAATTCAATTAGCGAGTCAGTAGATTTAAACCAGCTAGGAAGGTATAAAATTTTACGTTGAGCATCTGGGGAGGTGTCTACAATTTTGACAAAAATATCGCTACGCTGTTTGGGTAATCGCAATACTGTTTCAATTAAATCTTCAAATAATACTAAGCTTACGATAAAACCGCGAATTGTTTGTTGTCGTGTTTCGGGAGTATTGTGCTCCGTGTAACGTTGATAAATTGGGATAAAGGAGCGAAAACCTAAACTATTTTTGCCTACAACGCTCACAGCACCGCTACTGCTCATACGCCCTGTGTTCTGCGCTATTTCTAAAGCATTTCTTAGTGTTGGTTCTGAACCGACATCATAACCGATACATTGCTGATTAATTTGATCTGTAATGGGTTCGGTAAATAAAATTGGATAATAGTATTTGTGACTCAGTACGGTTTGTTTTTCATCAAGTGCATTGTATTCCCAAATCCGAAAGTTCGTTATACCATCTTGTTGCATTTGTTGTTCTAAATCAGTACGTTGTTCATGAGGTATGTAAGGAATCCACTCGATTGCTTGGATGCCATATTGTTGAAAATTTTTATCTTTTAAGAATTCTCGAAAATGGTGGCGCGAAATCGTATCACTAATATTGTATAAACCTTGCACCGAGTCTAATAAGTTATCAATTGTAACAAGAGCTTGGCGCAGGGAATGAACATAAGAATTAACTTTTTCTTTATGGACTTTGGTAATTTGAGCTTGTTCCCAGTCTTTAACATAAACGAAGGCAAACAGCGACAATCCTAGCCCAATGATGATAACTAAGATAAGTGATGTATCTGCTTGTTTTGAAAGTTTTGCCAACATGATGATCGGTTATCGGTTGTCAGTTATCAAAATGTCATCACCAAAAATTGAGCGCGTAAAGAAATTTAAAATAATAATTCTAAACAATTGATTTTACATAATCTAAAAATGAAAAAATATTTTTTTAAATTTAAAAATCAACGTACTTTAAGCGTTGCGAGACCAATCAAAACCAAAACGACAGTAATAATCCAAAATCGAACAATTACACGCGGTTCAGGCCAACCTTTAAGCTCATAATGGTGGTGCAGCGGTGCCATACGGAAAATGCGTCGCCCGGTGAGTTTGAATGAAGCAACTTGTAAAATAACAGAGATAGTTTCCATTACAAATACGCCACCCATAATAACTAAAACAATTTCTTGACGTACGAGTACGGCAATAATACCTAAAGCTGCACCCAATGCTAATGCACCAACATCACCCATGAAAACTTGTGCCGGATAGGTATTAAACCACAAAAACCCTAAACCTGCGCCAACGATTGCTCCACATAAAATTACAATTTCGCCTGCGCCTGCAACATAGGGTACCATTAGGTAATTGGAAAACGTCCAATGCCCTGTTAAATAAGCAAAAATACCTAAACCACCTGCAACCAGTACTGTCGGCATAATTGCTAAACCATCTAAACCGTCAGTTAAATTTACCGCATTGCTGTAACCGACTATCACAAAATAGCTAAAGAGGATGAAACCCCACATACCTAAATCAATCTGAATATCTTTGAAGAAAGGAATAAGTAGCTTTGTTTCTTCAAAACTGGTTGCAGTCATGATTAAAATAACGATGACTATGAGAGCAAATACAGATTGCCAAAAATATTTATGCTTTGCAGATAAGCCTTTAGCATTACGTTTGGAAATTTTTAGATAATCGTCTAACCAACCAATTAAGCCAAACGCTAAAGTTGTGCCCAGCACAATCCAAATAAAGCGATTTGTCAAATCACCCCACAATAAGGCTGTCAAGGTGATTGCGATTAAAATTAATGTGCCGCCCATAGTTGGCGTACCTGATTTACTCAAGTGGCTTTGTGGTCCATCTTCACGAATACTCTGCCCAATTTGATTAATTGTGAGATGATGAATCATCAAAGGACCAATCAGTAAAGATATAAAAAGTGCGGTTAAAACACTGAGAATGGCACGTAATGTAAGATATTGAAAAACAAAAAATCCATTATAATAATGGCTTGCTAAATAATCACTTAACCAAAGTAGCATGGTTTCCCTCTATTAATCCAAAAGTAATTTTTTCCATTGTCATGGAACGCGACCCCTTTATTAGTAGGGTAACGTGTGATTGTTGCATTAGTGCGATTTTCAAAGCTTTAAGTAAGGCTTCATGATTGTTGAAGTGTTGTGCGATACCTTGAAAACGCTCAACAGCATAACGACTATAATCGCCTATTGCCCATAGTTGCTCAACCCCTAGTTGATGGGCAAGGTCAGCGATTTCTTGATGTGAATTTTTACTGTTTAAACCCAATTCTTTCATATCGCCCATAACAAGCCAGCGTGGTGCAGGATAATGTTGTAATACTGATAATGCTGCCTTAAATGAGGTTGGATTAGCATTGTAAGTATCATTAATCAATGTGCTGTGACAGATGCCGGTAAATTTTTGCAATCGACCGGTCACGGCTTGCGTCGTAGCGAGACCTTGTTGAATATATGCTAAATCTATATTACTTGCTAGTGCGCAAGCCGTAGCTGCTAACGCATTCATAATGTTATGTTGACCTGCTAATGGTAAATAAATTGGAATTTGACCTTTAAAAGTGACCAAATCAAATTGACTACCTGTTGTGCTTGTTTGAATATTTTGCGCACTCACGTCCGCTTGTGCCGATAGACCAAATTGTATGATGTCATGCGGATAGGCTAATTCGCGCCAAAATGTGGCAAATCGATCATCTTGATTAATCACCGCAATACCATTTTGCGTTAAGCCTGAGAAAATTTCACCTTTTGCGGTTGCGATATTTTCAATCGTTTTGAAACCTTCTAAGTGTGCTGGTGCGCACTGGGTAATAGTTGCGACATTAGGTTGTGCGATTTGGCTTAAATAACCAATTTCACCTACATGATTTGCACCCATTTCTAAGATCGCACTATCGTGTTGGGTATCAAGTTGGAATAGGGTAAGTGGCAAACCTACGTCATTATTAAAATTACCTTGTGTCGCTAATACTTGACCTCGTTGGGTAAAAATGGCTTTTAATATTTCCTTAGTTGTTGTTTTACCGTTGCTACCCGTGACCGCAATTGTTGGAATATCAAATTGTTGTCGCCAAAAATGTGCTAATTGTCCTAATGCCAAACGGGTATCTTTTACAATAAGTTGTGGCAAAGTCGTCCGCACCTGACGCGAAACGAGTAAAGCTATTGCACCTTGTTGTTGTGCTTGTTCAGTAAATTCATGCGCATCAAAATGCTCGCCGTATAACGCAATAAACAACTGTCCTGTAAGCGTTTGGCGTGTATCTGTTCCGCAGCCTTTAAAGCTAATGTTTTGACCAATGTGTTGTGCAGCTAGGATAGGGGATATTTGGCTTAATGTGGCATGAATCATAAAGATTGTAATACGATAAGTTATTAGTATAGCTTATCATATTTTTGATTTTTGATTTTTGATTTTCAACTTAAATGCAACAATTCTCGTTTTAGAATTTCTATCTTTATTTCAATACCCTCGCCACTAAACTTGCATAACGGGGCTATGGATTCTACCTAACCGCGCACATTGGTTAGTGATTTGGGATATAGAACCCATTTGAAATCTAGGTTAAGTAGCCAATCTCTTGATAAGAAGCCTGACAAAGCAAAGTTTGAGCTTTTGGTTAGCATGAAAAAGATTGCGTTCAAAATTTTTAACAAGGGATTTTCTCGTCCCAATGGTCTCCGTTGGGATGCAGCATGGACGCTCTGCGCCCTGATTTATTGTGAGTTACAAATGTAGCGTAAAATTTTCGGGTGAACTGCGTCACACCTACTTTTATAAATTTACCTCTTTGTAAAATACTATCTTTAGTTCCGTGAAACAACTTTAGTTCCGTGAAACAAGTCTAATATCAGATGGCGTAAATTTGTTGCATCTAATTGGTTACAACATAGTAGAATTGTGCTAATTTCGTTCACGAGCAATTGGCTGATAAAAAGCTATGGATTTGTACTCCAGCAATTCTCACTTTAAATTTCATGAATGTCGTAGGACGCTGGTGCGTCCTGCTGGGTGACGACACGGCGCATCGTCACGAGTCAACTCTCGTCACGAGTCAAAATGAGAATTATTGATTTGTACTCTCTACTTTTTACCCTAATTGCTCATTTTTTCCAATCTTTGGCTAAAGTATTGATAAGAGATATAAATTTTAATCTTTTTGCTATTGGGATGCAGAGCGTTTTGGTCATAGAACCAGTTTGAAATCTTAGCAAATATGTTAAAAAATCAATATTTTCTTTCACATCGTAGAGACAAGGCATGCCTTGTCTTTACGAAACCTTGTCGCTTTAGATTAATATTCATTTATTTTAAAGATGTCAAATGAGTTCTATGAAAGTCGTAAGCCGCTTTGAGTGAAAATCGGGTTTCCTTTTTACTAAAATGTTCAAGGAGTTGATTGTAACATCGCTTAACTTCCTGAAGAGTCTATCCGAGAACGATATTTGCAGTTAAAATATTCTTACATCGTAACAAATTTAACACCATTTTAGATTTCAAATGGGTTCTATTTCAACGGAGATCATTAAAATTGGAACATACTAAATTAGAGAGTCTTATATTATCGATTCCTGAATCACTACAAAATGCCTTTCAACAGGTGTGGACAGACTTTGAACAAAAAACACAACTCGTTGATACAATAAAACAAAATCCCACTATTTATGACAGTATTATAAAAGTATGGTCTTGTAGCCCATTTATTGCGAAAAGCTGCATTTTAACAACAAATTTACTCACTGAATTGCTCCAAGATGAATATTTACTTAAACCATACGAAAAATATCAATTAACATTAGATGCCCAAGTGGATGAAAATAAAATTATGCAACAATTGCGTTTTTATCGACGGCGCGAAATGGTCAAAATTGCATGGCGTGATATTGCAGGTTGGGCGACTTTAGATGAAAGTTTACGCGCGTTATCCGATTTAGCCGACACTTTAATTGATGCTGCAACTTGTTATCAATACACTAAATGGGAAAAACAATGGGGAACACCGCTTAATCAAGCCGGAGAAGCGCAAAATATGACAGTATTAGGCATGGGAAAATTAGGCGGTCAAGAATTAAATTTTTCTTCTGATATTGATTTGATTTTTGCCTATCCAGAAAGCGGTGAAACAAATCATCCACGTAAACCACGTACTAATCAGGAATTTTTCTTACGAGTTGGGCAGCAAATTATTCACCTATTAAATACCATAACAGCGGACGGTTTTGTATTTCGAGTAGACATGCGTTTACGCCCATTCGGTGATAGTGGCGCGTTAGTCATGCACTTTTCAGCCATGGAAGATTATTATCAATCTCATGCGCGTGATTGGGAACGTTATGCTTTTATTAAAGCGCGTGCCGTTGCAGGCGATATTCAGCGTGGAGAAGAATTATTAAAAATATTAAAACCATTCGTATATCGACGTTATTTAGATTATAGCTCAATTAGTGAATTTCGGCGTATGAAAGAAATGATTGATCAAGAATCACAACGTAAAGGTTTAGAAAATAATATTAAATTAGGGCGTGGTGGTATCCGAGAAATTGAATTTACTTGCCAACTATTCCAATTAATGCGTGGTGGTCGCCAACCTGCGTTACAACAGCGTAATTTATTACAAACGATAGTAGCATTACAAAAATATGCGCTACTCAATGAACAAGATGCAGCAGATTTAACGCAAGCTTATCGTTTTTTACGGTTGACGGAAAATCGCTTACAAGCCATCGACGATCAACAAACGCAAAATTTACCCACTGATGCGCTAAATCAACAACGTCTGGCATATATGATGGGTTTTACTGAATGGCACGATTTTTTACACCAATTGGAACAACATCTAAAGCTAGTTAGTCAACAATTTAAACAAACTTTTACACCAGAAATTGAGCAAAAACCAGTTAAATCAAATGTTTGGGGATCGGTTTGGCAACATCAATTAGACGAGGATGCGATAGAATATTTTGTTAATGCTGGATTTGAGCAACCTGAACAAATTTTAAAAAAGCTGCAAGAATTCGCCAACTCTTACACGTTGCAAAAATTAAGTAGTCGTGGTCGTCAGCGTTTAGATACGGTTATACCCTTGCTATTAGAGGCTGTGAGTCAAAATGAAACTAAAGATTTAGCACTATTGCGTAGCTTAGAATTTATCAACGCGATTGCTCAACGCTCGGTATATTTAGCATTATTAATTGAGCGTCCACAAGTTTTGCGACAATTGGTAAAACTGTGCGCATCCAGCCAGTGGATTGCAACCCAACTTACTCGTTACCCGTTGTTATTAGACGAATTATTAGACCCGCGCCGTTTGTACGATCCGCTTAAACCGAACGAATTAGACAGCACATTGCAAGCACAAATTGCTCATTTACCATTAGATGATTTAGAGATGCAAATGGACAGTTTACGCCAATTTAAACGCGCCCATGTATTACACGTCGCTGCCGCTGAATTGTCTGGTAATATCAGCGTGGAATTGGCAAGCGATTATTTGGGGGCAATTGCGGATACGATTGTGAATAAAGCATTAAGTATTGCGTGGGATTTTCTAACCCATAAACATGGTAAACCACAATATAAATTGGATACTGAGCAACATAATGCTGGATTTTGTATTATTGGTTACGGCAAAGCGGGCGGGATTGAATTGAGTTATCGTTCTGATTTAGATGTTGTTTTCTTACACAATAGTCGAGGCACACAACAATTGACTGATGGAGAAAAATGTATCGATAATAATGTATTTTTCATGCGTTTGGCGCAACGTATTATTCACATTATTACGACGAATACGGCGGCGGGATTACTGTATGATGTAGATTCACGTTTGCGTCCTGGTGGAAATTCTGGTTTGATGGTTAGCAGTTTTGATGGATTTGAAAAATATCAATTTGAAGAAGCATGGACTTGGGAACATCAAGCATTAGTAAGAGCGCGAGCAATTGCGGGAGATGAGGTATGTATGCAGCAGTTTGAGCGAATTCGGCGCAAGGTGTTGACACAATATCGTGAACCAGAGAAATTAAAACAAGATGTGTGTGAAATGCGGGAAAAAATGCGTAATCATTTAGATAAAAGTAATAATGAAATATTTGATTTAAAACAAGGAGTAGGCGGCATTGTCGATATTGAGTTTATGATTCAGTATGGCGTACTGCGTTGGGCTATGGATTTTCCAGAGCTATTGGATACAACCGGCATGTTACCCATGTTAGGTAAATTTGTCAGTCACGACTTATTAACTGAATCTGCTTGTAAGCGTTTAAGTGATGCTTATCGTGCCTATCGTGCAGAAACACATCGTTTAGCATTACAAGATAAACCTGCACAGGTACAACGAGATAAATTTGCTGAACATCAAAGTAATGTGCATTATTTATGGCAGCGCATAATGGGATAATTGTTAAAAATAAGTAATAGAGATTTTAAAGTATGGCGAACATATTTGCCTGCTCGAAACCAAGTTTTGAGGTCAAGCATAGTCATGTGTAGTCCCAATTGCTCAAGCATGACAACGGTTTCATTGTTGGCTAAGGCATTGTCATATAAGAAATAAGTGACTTTCATTTTATCTCCTATCAGCTCCAACAGTTTTTGCAATAATCTCTTCATCCATCAGCAATTTTCAATTTAAAACCATAGTATAATAGTGGATACTATAAAAACCGAGTAAATTAAAGTGAACTTTATCCATTATTGAATGAGTTGAATAATTTAGTTTATGAAGCGGGGCTATTGGACGGTTTTCGTTTTTTAAACAATCAGTTGTTGGTGGCAATGGATGGGACTGACTTCTTTAGTTCAAGTAAAATATCATGCCCTTGCTGTAGTCAGAGCAAATTAAAAAATGGTAAAACAGTGTACCGACACAGTGCAGTAACGCCAGTAATAATCTCTCCGAATCAATCGCAGGTCATACCATTACCGCCAGAATTTATTCAATCTCAGATTGATGCCAATGGTAAAGAAAAGTATAAAAATGCTTGGTTAACTACCCATGAAATCACCGAACAAAATGTTTCAGAACTCGCTAGTGCAGGTCGTGCTCGGTGGAAAATTGAAAATGAAAACAATAATGTTCTAAAAAATAACGGTTATCATTTTGACCATAATTTTGGTCATGGCAAACAAAATTTATCTAACTTCTTGGCTACATTGATTTTACTGGCTTATCTCACTCATACAATACTCGATTGGTTAGATGAAAAATATCAAAAGGTACGACAACTAACCTCTTCTCGCCGTGCATTTTTTGAATATGTACGTGCTTTAACCTTGTTTTTACCTTTTGATGATTGGAAGCATTTAATGACCTTTATGTTAGAAGGCTTAACCAAACCTACTTGACTATTTTACTCAGGCTTAAATTGAGAATCGCTGGTTTCTTGGGCTTGCTCTTTAAGTTGCCGGTTGGTTTCACGAAATAAACGCCACACATCATCAAGGGTTGGTGCTGGGTCTGACATATTCATTTTGTTCTCCTAGAATAAGTTGTTACCAAGCTGTTGGTTCAAAATTATCATCATTTAAAAAAGCAACAGATTCACCTTGTTGCGCGATCACAAAAAAACCTTTTTTATAAGCATATTTTGTTACATTTTCTGCAATCACCATACTTGCCACAGCACCAAAGGCTTTTTTATCAGCGTATTCAGGAAATAACAGTTTGAATTTTTTCATTCTTTCAATATGTTCGTTGACATCATCGATGCTTAATTTACTTTTCACTTCAATCAACGCACAAACCTCTCCATTAACCACCAATAAATCAATTTGAGTAGCTAGATTTAATTGTGGATTATTTGCACTTACATCACTGTATAATTTATGCACTGGAATGCCACGATTTTGAAACAAACGCACTACCGCAGGTTTAATCAGTTCTTCAACAAATTCACCTAATCGATTAGTCAAACGTCCAATTTTCTTATCGGTTTCTTTTGACAATTCCCTAATAAAACGTTCTGTTTCACGAAAACGTCGATCTGTTTCTTGGGCTTGTTCTTTAAGTTGCCGGTCGGTTTCACGAAATAAACGCCACACATCATCAAGGGTTGGTGCTGGGTCTGACATATTCATTTTGTTCTCCTAGAATAAGTTGTTACCAAGCTGTTAGTATCATACCTTCTATTGCCTCACCCGAACTGATTTTTTCATCTTCGCACTTACCAAGCTTTTCATCTAATTGTTCTCTTAATTTTAGTTCTTTCATCACTCCCATGTTTCTTTGGATTATCCATTTATTTTAAAAATGTCAAATGAATCCCACACATCAATTTTGTTTACGCCAATCCCAAGGAGTTTGTTGTAATCCCTCTTCCGACCAAATACCAAGCTTACTACGTTGTGCCTGCGCTTGAATAGGTAAATATTCCGGTTTTTTGCAGTACGTGGTATAAACAGCCGCCATGCCAGAGGCAACTTGCTGCTGATTTAAATTATTACCATCTAGGGTGAACAATTCCGCGACAATACGCCCATAACGATCTTGATCAATTTTCTCATATTTTACTGCTGTATTCAGCGGAATAAGACTGCGTAAATGATCGCGTGACTGTTTGCCCCAAGGTTCCTGTTTTATCTCTGGCGTATCAATGCAATACATACGAATTCGTATTTTTTCTGTCTGATCTGGGCACTCTAAAGTGACAGTATCCCCGTCGTACACGCGAACTACTTTACAAGTATTTGCACCGCCAACACTTGTTGGTTTATCCCCCATTCCATCTAGCAATCCATATTGTCCAGTGAAAAAAGCCAAACCAATCAGTAATATAATTATAATGAAAGGTAATTTTTGTTTATGTAATTTCTGCGCAAGATTAAGTAATGAGTTGATTTCTTTTTGATTCATCATTTACTACCTGTATTAAAATGAGCAAATTTAACAGTTATTCCACGATTTTTCAAATTAGAGCTGCTGATCTAGCAATTATTATTTTAAGCTTCAGGAAAGAATTTACAATAATGTCGTAGAATGCTGGTGTGTCCAATTGGATGATAATGCAGTGCATCGTCATGGTGTGCTTGTGAAGGTGCTTTATCAATATGGTACAAGTCCGTGTTGGACAAGGTATCATTATTCTAGGTGGAGCAGGAATCCTAGCAAAAGAGTCATTATTTTTAATGTTTTTAGGAGCATCAGTATTTTCATTACTTATAAGCGTTTACCCAATTATAACCCTGATAATGCGGTTTGCCGTTCCACAGTAAACTGTATTTTAGTTTATGGGGTACATTTTCTACATTTTCAGAAAATATTTTAGTACGATTGCCCTAGAAAGTTAATCCGCTTAGTTGATAAAAACTGCTAATTTTGCTATGGTCAAAATTCATTTCACTATGGATTGTGGGGAAAAAATTATGCGATTTAAATTATTATGGGCAATATTAATACTGGCATTTTACGCTAATTTAATTAAAGCTGAAACATTAGACTATCAGGGATCATCTACTGTAGGTCGCTTTATCACCGACGCAAGCGAACATTACAACGCTATATTCAAAATTAACACCCTTTCCGAAAGTGCCGGCGGCGAACAATGTGCATTGCGTAAGCGTTGTGATATGGGCGGTGTAGCACGCGAAATCAATCCACAATACCTAGATGCAGGTTTGATTGGAACGCTAATCGCCAAAGATGCAATTGCTGTATTAGTAAACGTCAGTAACCCAATTACAGAATTAAACAGCGCGCAATTACGCGGTATTTTTACCGGTAAAATAACTAATTGGGCAGAATTAGGCGGCGAAAATTTATTGATTCGTCCTTATGTAGTTAAACCCGCTTCTGCCACTCGGCATGTATTTGCAGCTAGCATTTTGAACGGTGAAGACTATAACAATGTGGAAACGATTGCGCCTGATGTTAAAATTGCGTTATTAGTCGCCCAAGAGCGTGGTGGTATAGGTCAACTTAGTTTTGCTTTTTTAGGTGAAAGACATGGCATTAAAACTTTGTTCGTGGACGGGCAAGAAGCAAGCGTAAATAATCCAGATTATCCCATTACTAGACCATTATATATTGCCACTTATGGTCAGCCTAGCGGTAAAGTTAAAAAATTCCTCGACTGGACTTTATCTCCTCAAGGTCAGAAAATAATTAAACAACGCTTTGTCGGAGTGCGTTAATACTATGGCTATGCTTTCTAGTCTGCAAATTAAACTTAGGGTAACCATAGCGTTATATGTGCTATTCATGCTTGCGGCTGTCGCTTTTACCCTGTATACGGTACGCTTACAAACCCATGATGCTAGCGTAATTGGGATTGCAGCTCGTCAACCTATCTTGGTGTTACAAATGCAAAATCAGTCTAACCATTTGATTGCTCTACTAGAAAGCCAATCCACTACCGGAGAAACAATAGAACAATTATCAATATTAGCCGATTTATTCGATCAAAGTTTACATGCCTTAATGAACGGAATGCAAACCTTAGATACCGCGCAAAAATTAATCAAATTACCTAAACCTTCAGCCGAAATCAGTAGAAAACTCCAGTTAGTAGCCGATAGTTGGACTAAAATTCATATCGCTATCAAAACCTTATCCCAGCCAGAAATTAATGTTATTGCAATGGAATTTTATGATGCAGTAGATATATTATTATTTAATTGGGCGGATTTATTCAAACAAAGTAAGGCTGTTGCTAATGCTTTGGAAAAAGAATCTGCGGCTAAATTAAGTTATTTAGAAAATACATTGATTGTAATTTTATTATTATTTATGTTGTTAGCTGCTTTATCTTTATGGCTAAGTAAACGCTACATTACAAACCCAGCTCGCACGATTTTGCACGCAATGCACGATATGGTTGATGGTCATCATTTAGATAGACAACTGCCAGTCGTCGGTCGAGATGAAATCAGTCAAATCGCACAAACCGTCAATTCTATGCGTTATAGTCTATTAGAACTGTATCAAGCCAGTCAGCAACGCGAAGAAACTGCGACGCGCATTAATCAAGCTCTGTATAATACTGCTACCAGTGTAATTATAATTGACTATATGTTTAATATTATTTACGTTAATAAATCTGCTCAAAATCTCTTTACTAACCATGCTGACAGCTTGCGTAAATATTTACCTCAATTAGAAACAGATAAATTATGTGGTTCTTCGGTGGATGTATTGTATACCGACAGCCATGAACAACGAGCATTTTTGGCTAATTTAACTCAAACTTATGTTGATAATTTACATTTTGATAATGCTTATTGGGAAGTAGTCACTATTCCGGTTATAGATAGAAACGGGCAAAAATTAGGTTGGATTATAGAGTATTTTGACAAAAGTGCCGAATTTAGTACTCAACTAGAATTGCGCCGTGTCATGCAAGCTGCTGCTGAAGGTGATTTTAGTCATCATATTGATTTACAAAATAAAACTGATTTTTTCTACACGGTAAGCGAGATGATTAATAAAACGCTGCATACTAATCAAACAATTTTGCAAGAACTAACTACCGTGTTTGCTAGTATCGCTCAGGGAGATTTAACTCAAAATATTAATAACGATTATAGAGGTGCATTAGAAAAATTAAAGCAAGATGTAAATGCTACTGTAATAAAATTAACTAACATTATAAAATCTATACAAGATGCAGTAGACAGTGTCCATGATGTAGCAGATAATTTACTACAAGATAATGTTAAATTAAAACATCGTTCCGAGCAACAAACTACCGCTTTGGGTAAACTAACCGCTCATGTAGACCGTATGGCAGAAGTGTTGCGGCAGAATGCAGAAAATGCTAACCATGCCGCTCGTGTTACTGTGGAAAGTCGTAATCAGGCTATACAAGATGCTTTAATGGTTGAAGATGTGTTAAAAGCTATGGATAATATTAAAACCAGCAGTCACAAAATGACAGAAATAATTAATATTATTGATAATATCGCTTTTCAAACCAATTTATTAGCCTTAAATGCCGCAGTAGAAGCCGCTAGAGCTGGTGAACAAGGACGAGGTTTTGCAGTAGTAGCGACTGAAGTGCGTAATCTTGCCCAACGCAGTAAAACCGCTGCTAACGAAATTAAAAATTTAATTAGAGATAGCCTGCTCAAAGTCGAACATGGTAATGAAATGGTTAAACAATCTAGTAGTAATTTAGATAAAATGTTACATGCAGTACAAACCATTAGTGAATTAATTTTGCAGATTTCGGTAGCTAACGAGGAAGAATTGGGAGAAGTTGACGAAGTTCATCTGGTGCTGAAGAAAATTGAACGCCTCGCCCAACAAAATACTAGTCTAGTCGAAAATAACAGTGAACGTAGCACTTTAATGCAACTACAGGCTAATAGTCTTAAATCTCATACAGAGTTTTTCCGTACAAATAATTAAAATGTATTTTTAATACAAAAACTAAAACGCTTACTTAAAACCTACTGTAATAATACGGGTAATTTAACTTTATTAAGTATTGTAAAATTGTTGACATCAACGTGTAGTGAGAATACACCTACATCATTACTGATATGATTTTCTGCGCGACATAACAGCATTAAAGTATTGGAGTCCAACATTTTGTAACTTAATACCGCATCAACATTATCCATTATCGCCTTATAATCGCTGCCGTCTGGTTTCGATAAGCCAACAGTATGTAAATCACTATCGCTTAACCGCGCATCTCCATTGCTATCGTGCGCAATCACTTCATATAAAATAGCAACGGTCTTGTTTGGCTGATTTTCATCGCGTGTCGGGTCTAACAATAAGTCCTTGTGAGGAATAAGATAATCATTCGTATCAAATAGCCAGTGATGTTTACTATTTTGCTGAGTATCGATAAATAGATAATTGCGAATTGACACGGAATATTTTTCATAATATGACTGTTCATAGGACTGCTCTAATTGCAAACTCAAGATAAAATAAGGTGTGCCATAAACCTCGTCCGTAGAAGTGAGCGACCAATGTTGATGGATTTGCTCATTTTCCTCAATATTCACAATATCTGATACGTTTCTAATCCCAAATATGTCATCAACAATTTCACGACTGACGTACAATAATACGCCTATAGCTAAAAAAAATGAAAAAAACATCAAAATAGCGTTTATACGCCAGATAAGTTTGAAAAATGGATGTGTGTCTGTCATGGAGAAATGCTCTTAAAATCTGGTAATGAAACAAATTGTAGTATAAAACTTGGCGATGCAACAGTAGGACAAGAAACTCAGAATTTATAATTCGGTTTAATTGTCAATTTACAATAATATTGAAAAAAATAATCTTCTATTCCGTACCAAAAGAATGACTTTATCCCGCCATCTGTAACATTAGCATAACATAAAAATTCATAATAAGATTTTGCGTAGTATAATGGTTACAATTTCGTTGTTTTGATAATTTGCCATGTCACGCTTTATCCATTTACATATCCATAGTGAATTTTCCCTTATTGATGGTCTCGTTCGCATTAAACCTCTCATAACGGCAATGCAAACCGCACAAATGCCAGCTTGCGCAATCACAGATTTCAGTAACTTATGTGCGCTTGTACAATTTTACAAAGCTGCCAACAACGCAGGTATTAAACCGATTGTAGGTGCAGACATCATGATTGATAATGGTAATGAATCGCCGTCGCGCCTAGTATTGCTTTGCCAAAATATACAGGGTTACATCAATCTTAGTGAATTAATTTCATTAAGCTACCTAGAAGGACTTAAAAAAGACATTCCACACGTTCATCGTGAGTGGTTTAATCAACGTAATGAAGGATTAATTGCGTTATCTGCTGGTCGTCTAGGCGATATTGGACAAGCACTATTATCCAACAACTCAATGCTTGCTCAACAACATTTACAATTCTGGCAATATCACTTCCCCAATCGTTTTTACTTAGAATTACAGCGTACAGATCGCCCACAAGAAGAGGCTTATATTCACGCAGCAGTGCAACTTGCGATTGCTACTCGAACACCCGTTGTTGCAACTAATGATGTCGTATTTTTAAAACGAGAAGATTACGAAGCGCATGAAGTTCGTGTATGTATTCATGATGGTTACGTTTTGGACGATAATCGCCGACCGCGTCTATACACGCCACAACAATATTTGCGCAGCCCAGAGGAAATGACAGCACTATTTAGTGATATTCCGGAAGCAATTGAAAATACGTGGCATATTGCTCAACGTTGCAACATTGAGTTGACATTAGATAAAAATTATTTACCTGACTTTCCCGTGCCAGAAGGCATGACGATGGATGAATATTTTTGTGAATTGTCACGCAAAGGTTTGAATGAGCGATTTAATACTGTTTTAAAAGATAAAGTGACACAACGCCAAGAATATGATGATCGATTACAAATTGAGCTTAATGTAATTTTACAGATGGGTTTTCCCGGTTATTTTTTAATTGTTGCGGATTTTATCCAATGGTCAAAAGACAATAATGTGCCTGTAGGACCTGGTCGTGGTTCTGGTGCTGGCTCTTTGGTCGCGTATGCGTTAAAAATTACTGACTTAGACCCAATTCAATATGATTTACTATTTGAACGATTTTTAAATCCTGAACGGGTTTCGATGCCAGATTTTGATGTGGATTTTTGCATCGAAGGTAGGGATCGGGTCATTCAGTATGTTACTGAAACTTATGGTAAAGATCGCGTTTCGCAAATTATTACTTTTGGTACGATGGCAGCAAAAGCAGTCGTGCGCGACGTGGGGCGTGTGTTGGGACAGCCTTATCCGTTTGTCGATCAGATTTCTAAATTAATCCCATTTGAAATTGGTATCACTTTAAACAAAGCACTTGAACAAGAAGAGCAATTAAAACAACGCTATGAAAATGATGAAGACGTTAAATCAATCATTGATATGGCATTAAAATTAGAAGGTTTAACCCGTAATGTTGGCACACATGCCGGAGGGGTTGTCATCGCGCCCTCACCACTCACACATTTTTGTCCATTATACTGGGACGGCGACCCTAAAAATACGATGGTCACACAATTAGATAAAAATGACGTGGAAACAATTGGTTTAGTTAAATTCGACTTTTTAGGTTTGCGGACACTGACTATCATTAAATGGACATTGGAAAATATTATTAAAATTGGTGGTCAAGCTCCTGATATGCTGCAAATTCCTTTAGATGATGGCGATACTTTTAATTTGTTGAAAAAAGCGTATACAACAGCCGTATTTCAGTTGGAATCACGCGGTATGAAAGAATTAATTAAACGTTTATTACCAGACTGTTTTGAAGATATTATTGCACTAGTCGCGTTATTTCGTCCTGGTCCTCTGCAATCGGGGATGGTAGATGATTTTATTGCTCGGAAACACGGTGCGAAAATCGAATACTCACACCCAGACTTAGAACCCATTTTAAAGCCAACTTACGGAATAATTTTATATCAAGAGCAGGTGATGCAAATTGCGCAGGTATTAGCGGGTTATTCACTAGGTGGTGCTGATTTACTGCGTCGGGCAATGGGAAAGAAAAAACCAGAAGAAATGGCAAAACAACGCGCTATTTTCATTGAAGGTGCTTTAAAACGCAATATTGATCAAAAAATAGCAACTTATATTTTTGATTTAATGGAAAAATTTGCCGGTTATGGTTTTAATAAAAGTCATAGTGCCGCTTATGCCTTTATATCCTACCAAACTGCATGGCTCAAAACCCATTATCCTGCCGCATTTATGGCTGCGGTTTTATCTTCCGACATGGATAATACTGATAAAGTTGTCGGCTTAATCGACGATTGCCGTGAAATGGCACTTAAAATTAAACCACCTCATGTTAATTATTGCGATTACAAATTTACGATTGCAAATAATAAAACGATTTTATACGGGCTTGGTGCAATTAAGGGTGTAGGCGAAAATGCAATTGATAATATCCTCACTTCGCGCAAACAAAATCAATCATTTAGTGACTTATTCGATTTTTGCAAAAAAATAGATTTACGCAAGGTCAACCGTCGCGTATTAGAAGCCTTGGTGAAAGCGGGTTGTTTAGATAATATGGGGGCAAGTCGTGCGGTATTAATTGAATCGTTAGATACTGCAATAAAATTAGCGGAAAAACACGCCAATGATAAAAATACCGGGCAAAATAATTTATTTAGTATGTTTGATGTGCTAGAGGAAAAAACTGAAGAAAAAATGCCTTATGCGGAAAATATCCTAGAATGGACAGATATTCAACGTTTAAATGGAGAAAAAGATTGTTTAGGGCTTTATTTAACAGGGCATCCGATTGATCAGTATAAAAATGAATTACAAAATTTTACTTATACACCTTTATCAAAAGTACGTGTAACTCATCGTGGTACGACGATTAAAGTGGTTGGTCTGGTGTTGGGGGTGCGTATTGTCAATAGTCGGCGAGGTAAAATGGCGATTGTGCAACTTGATGATAATAGTGGACGTTTAGAAGCAACGATGTTCTCCGATATATATCAAGAAATGCAAAATAAATTACAAAAAGATGCAATTTTAATGATTGAAGGTGAGGTGCGTGAAGATGAATATAATGGCGGTTTTACCATGACTGCCAACAGTGTATTAACTTTTATTGAGGCGAGAGAAAAATATGCGCGACATATAGTTGTCAAAGTGGTAGCGCAACAAGTTCATAAACAATTTACCGCTACTTTTCTTAATCTATTGCAGACAAATCGCGGACATTGTCCGGTGGTGGTGAGCTATCAAAATGCAGACGCAGAAGTACAACTGCGTTTAGGGCAACAATGGCAGATTACGCCAACTGATGATTTTGTCATTCAGCTAGAAGCCTTAGTCGGACGTGAAAAAGTAAGCATTGTATATTGATTAAATAGCTGCTTTTATCCTTTAATTAATTTTTCTGTTTCGGTAATTTTGTGTTCAATTTCTGCTAATTCGCGTTGTTTTTGCGCTAATTGTTCTTGTAAATGTTGTAAATATTTTTTCGGATTGCGCCGCTGTTGCCAACGACGAAGGACATCAATTAAAATGGCAATTCTAATTAACCGATTTAAAGTTGAACGTGCGCGATACATATTTAATAATTTTTGCCATTTTACTGTGTAAGTCACGATCATTTTTTGAATGAAACCGAATTTTGATAAAAAACCAAATTGCGTAAGGCGTAAAAAACGTGCAAATGCCAGCATTGGCAATAATATAATTAATAACTCAATCCAATGTTTAATTAAGTATTGATGCCACTTCCTAGTAATCGAAATTTCAATTATAAATTCAGCGACAAATACAGCCCAAACAATGGCATTACCAATATTCATAACATGTTGTAATAAAATATATTGTTCTAACTTTATTGAAAAAAACAGCTCTAATAACCAAAATGGGGTCATTATGACTAAAATAATAACTATCCAGAATAAAAATTGTCGATCTATTTTTTCAAATAATTCTTCTCTTACCAATTCCCAATGAGTGAAATACCAGATATATTGCTTGGTATGACAACGACGTGCTGCTAAATGTAGTGGCGGAAATAATATAATGAAAAAGGCGGCGACAAAGCTGCGCCATGTTTTATTGGGACATAAACTCAAGTATAAAAAACGCTCTATCGCAAATATAAACCATAAGCCAAATAAGACTTGTTGCATTTCTGTAGCATAATGTAACGTTTTTATACCTTCATCTGTTTGATAATATTGAATTAAAATTGCAAAAAGTCCTAGAAAAATGATTTTAAGCAAAAACATGTATCTAACAATATAGTTATCAATTAAATTGTAATAGGCTTGAAGACCGAATACATAAATTAAACGATTAAAAACAGCTAATGGATAGATAAATATAAATAAGTCTAGCCAGTGATTGACAAGATATTGGAGTGGTCTTGGATGAGTACCCAACATAATGCTTAATTCAAGCATCCATAAACTGATAATCAAACTTGTGCTGAGTAGTTTAATGTGCATAAGCAAAGTTTGTTGTGTAATCAATTCGTTAGGGAATAATAAGGATAATAAAGATACAGGTAGCAGCGCAATCAAGGCAATAAATAAAATTGGGTAGCGAAAATTGTGCTCTAATTTTTTTAATTGATTTGTTTCTAATACGTGCCAACCAAAACACCAAACTTGATTACTGTGAAGATGACTAAAGCGCAGTGGGGAAATGATACTTGCTAGTATATATTGATAAATTTGTTGTCGCCATGAAATAAAATTAAAGTTAAAAAAGTAGCTAAACCAACGTTCTATAAATATTATTAGCCATAGCAATGGCAATAATTTAAACAAAATGCCAGATAAATAAGGGATTTGTAACGTGTAATCATTAATGTCATAAATGAAATAAGTGGTACTCAGAAAGGTAAAACTAAAGGCAGTAAGAAACCAAAAGCCGGGTATGATCTGATATTTAAATTGTCGAAGTCTCCCTATCCAATTCATTGGGCTAACCTTTGGAATTTATCTGTATGGATGATACTGTAGATGATAAATGTGACGACATCATAAAAAAATTATAGCGACTTAACAGTACAAAAAATAGATTTTGGAATAATAATTATTAGCTTAGGAGTCTGTTATATTTTTAAAACTTACTTTGAATCAATCTGCAAAACGAAACTTATTGAACTAAAGATTATGCCACCTTAGAATATCGCTACGTTTTGTTGCATTATGACTTTTTTAGGATAATATCATGGCTCTTAATCCCCCTAAACCTAACAAACCAAAAGATATAAAAATTCAATTGCAGGGTTTTAATAATCTAACCAAGTCACTGAGCTTTAATATTTATGACATTTGTTATGCAAAAACAGAAAAACACACGCAACGTTATATTGAGTATATTGATGAGGTGTATAACGCTGAGCGATTAACTCAAATTCTCACTAACGTAGCTAATATTATTGGTGCAAACATCTTAAATATTGCACGTCAGGACTACGAGCCGCAAGGTGCAAGTGTAACTATGCTCATTTCGGAAGAGCCTGTTTCATCGGAAATTTTGTCTAATACGATGGCACCAGGTCCACTACCAGATGCGATTGTAGCACATTTGGATAAAAGTCACTTGACGGTACACACTTATCCTGAAAGTCATCCAGATAATGGTATTAGTACATTTCGTGTGGATATTGATGTTTCTACTTGTGGGCGTATTTCACCGTTGAAGGCTTTAAATTATTTAATTCACTGTTTTGATTCGGATATTGTCACGATGGATTATCGGGTGCGCGGATTTACTCGTGATAAAAAAGGTAAAAAGCATTACATTGATCACAAAATCAATTCTATCCAAAACTATATTGTCAAAGAAACCAAAGATAAATATCAGATTATTGATGTGAATGTGTATCAGGAAAACATTTTCCACACGAAGATGATGTTGAGTGCCTTTGATTTAGATAATTATTTGTTTGATGAAAAGTCCACTGATTTTACTGAGCATGAACGTGAAAAGATTAAAAAACAGGTGCAGCGTGAAATATTAGAAATATTTTATTCTAAAAATTTGAGTAAGCTTTAAATATCGTTAACGCTCATTTAGGCAAGTGTGCAGAAGTTTGAATTTAAAATTTTTGGTACTTTGCCTATTTTGGTGTTTAATTAAACATTACGATAACTTGGTATAATCATGTGGTTACGCAAATCAATACTTACTATTGTGTTAAGGCAAAGTCCAAGCTGGGATACGATGACAATACAAGAATTTGAACAACAGTCAAAAGTATTTTGCCGGTTGATTGGTCGTCGAGAAAACCTTGTTAATGAGATTGTGCAACTTTGGAATCAAACTTTCGATATTTCTTTTTTTACAACAAGACAACTGTTAAAGCAAATTGCGCAAAAAAACCTCAAAAAAGTTAAAAATGTTCAAATAATCACCATAGGTGAGCTTGAGGAAAATCTTCATAAAAATCAAGATATTGGTATTTATTTATTCATTGATGATGATGATTGGATTCAGCCCGATATTGCTAAGTTTTTTTCAAAACAAACCATACAACATTTTGATGGTTATCGTTGGGGTTCGGTTAATTTCGACGGACGTAAGCCAGAGTTATTACTAAGACGTGCATTTGATGACACCTGTTTTACCAATAATTACGCAGTCAGCTCGCGTTACCTTAATTCGCAAACATTAGACTCTGTTTATCAACATTGGATTGCAACCGTAACATTTCAGAAATTAAAGATTAAACAATTTGCTCATTATTTAACCGTTACTAACAAACATCCTGCGTCAACAGTCTATTTGGAAAATAGTTTGGCTAATGATTTTTCCAGTCAACGCTTAATAGTGGTTGTGAGTGAATTTAATGAAAAAATGCAACAGTTAGAAACAATTAATTTAGCAGAATTAAGCTGGGCTAAACCTTATATGCAGCAAACACGCGATTTTTATCAACAACTGCTTGCAAGTATTAAATCACAAAATTAAAAAAATTCTAATCTGCTTCATTTTCCCATCACAAAAGTTTAATATTGTCGCCATTTTCAACTATACCGTTCCCCTCATGCAACAATTCAAACATCAAAACAACTTGATTGGTCTTTTTGCTCAACACAAAGTAGCAGCCAATTTGTTGATGATTATCATGCTTATGTTGGGTTTTTGGGCATTGACCAAGTTAAATACACAGTTTTTACCTAGTTTTGCCTTAGACATTGTTTCTGTGCGTGTGATATGGACTGGTGCCAGCGCAGAAGATGTGGAAAATTCAATCACTCGACCAATTGAACAGGAATTGCGTACTTTAGATGGCTTAAAAGAAATGAGTTCAACTTCCGCTAAAGGTATTTCCAGCATCACGCTTGAGTACAATGAAGGTACGGACATGGGCGTTGCTTTGGATCAAGTTAAGGAAAAAATAGCCCTGTTACGCAATTTACCAAAACAGTCCGAAGAACCAGAAATTTCCCGCGTCGTCCGCTATGAACCCATTGCGCGACTTTTAGTCACCGGTACCAGCAATCCAAATGAATTAAGGCAATTAGCTAGAAAATTTGAACATGAATTATTATCCGATGGCATTGCAAAAGTGGAAATCAGCGGCTTGCCCGACGAAGAAATGGCTATACAAGTCTCCTCAGCAAGACTAGAAGAATTAGGTTTGACTTTAGAACAAATTAGCCAAAAAATCAGCAATTTTAGCCAAGATACTCCCGCAGGTTCGGTGGGCGAAAACGACATTGCACGCCAATTACGCAGCATTGAGCAAAGTAAAACGGAATTTGATTTTGCCAACCTACCCATAATTGCAGATAAAAATGGACGTTTAGTCAAATTAGGAGACGTTGCAACAATTGAACGCCGTCCACAAGACGGAGAAGTGCTTATTTACTACATGGGTAAGCCTGCGATTGAATTGGCATTACAACGTACTGAAAAAGCAGATGCGTTAGATTCTGCCAAAATTTTGCAGCAGTGGCTTGAAAAAAACAAACCGATTTTACCCGCCAATATTAAATTATACGTTTATGATCAAGCGTGGGAGTTAATTGATGAACGAATTAAACTATTACTTAAAAATGGCTTAGGCGGCTTAATTTTAGTCGTTGCGGTATTATTTATATTTCTTAATGGTCGTGTTGCATTTTGGGTTGCAGCGGGTATTCCAATTGCCCTAATGGGTATGCTAGCTGTACTTTATGTCGTTGGCGGTAGTATTAATATGGTGAGCCTATTTGCCATGATTATGGCGTTAGGTGTAGTAGTAGACGATGCTATTGTGGTTGGTGAAGATAGCTTTGCACATTTCCAGACCGGCGAAGCCCCCTTATCTGCTGCCGAAGGTGGAGCACAACGTATGTTAGCACCCGTTACGGCTGCCTCGCTAACAACGATTTCTGCTTTTTTACCGCTGATGATGATTGGTGACACAATGGGTAATATTTTATTTGATATTCCACTAGTCATGATTTGCGTATTATTAGCCTCCCTATTTGAATGTTTTTTAGTATTACCCGGTCATCTGCGTCACAGCTTTCACCATCTACATAACAAAAAAAATTCACCATTACGACAAAGATTAGAAGATGGATTTGATCACGTCCGAGATGTGTATTTTCGCCCATTAGTTACTGTTGCAATTCAATTACGTTGGATTGTGGTTGCGGGTATTTTAGCCTCATTCTTTCTAGCAATTGGTTTGCTTGTGGGCGGTCGAGTGAATTTTACTTTCTTCCCGTCACCAGATGGACAAATCATCATTTCCAACGTTAGCTTTGTTGCGGGTAGTCCACGACAACGTGTAGAAGAATTTTTGCGCCATGTTGAGGAGATGATGTATGAGGCAGAAAAGGAAGCACAACAAGATATTATCAATATGGCTTACATTAAGCTTGGTGTTGCGACTAGCATGTCACGCGAAGGGGCGGGTGGTCAGACCGGTGATCAATTTGGCTCTTTGCTGGTAGAGGTGAGCTCACCGGATAGCCGTCCAATTCGGAACAAAGACTTTATTAAACTGTGGGAACAAAAAGTACAAAAAGTACCGGGTCTGGAGACATTTACTATCGTTGAGCAAAAAGGCGGACCACCGGGTACAGATATTCAAATACGTTTCTATGGCGATGATTTAAAAATGGTGAAACAAGCTGCATTAGATTTCACTAATAAATTAAAAACTTATCAGGGCATCACTGCGATTGAAGATGATTTACCGTATGGTCAGGAAGAATGGGTGTTTTCATTAACGCCACAAGCAGAAGCTTACGGATTAACAGTTGCATCAGTTAGTCAGCAATTACGTGCTGGATTTGATGGTTATTTAGCACAAATTTTCCAAGATGGTGACGATGAAGTAGAAGTGCGTGTTGTGCTACCCGACAATGAGCGTCATAATTTGGCAAAATTACAAGATTTTAGTATTCAACTACCTACTGGTGGCAGTATGCCATTTTCCAGTGCTGTTAATGTACGGACACAGCGCGGTTTTGAGGCATTGCGTCATGCAGACGGTTTGTTAGCCGTACAAGTGTCTGCGGAGGTAGATAAAGCGGTAAATAATGCCAATAAAATTTTAGCGGATTTAGAAGAGGAATTTTTACCAGAATTAGTGAAACGTTACAGTTTGACCTATTCGCTAGAAGGTCGAGCAGCAGATCAGGCGAATACTTTTGCCGATATGTTGAGTGGTTTAGTATTAGGTATCATGTTGATGTATTTAATTTTAGCGTGGCAATTTGCCTCTTACGGTTGGCCGTTGGTTGTGATGAGTGTTATCCCTTTTGGTCTAGTTGGGGCGATTTTTGGGCATTTCCTCATGGGCATGGATTTAACGATTTTATCATTATTTGGCTTTTTCGGTTTATCGGGTATTGTAGTTAATGATTCAATTGTATTAGTTACGTTTTATCGACATTTACGTGAAGATGGCGTACCGATTCGCATTGCCTTGATTGAAGCAGCTTGTCAGCGTTTGCGAGCAGTTTTATTAACTTCGCTAACAACCATTTTTGGTCTAACACCACTATTATTTGAAACTTCATTACAAGCACAATTTTTAATTCCGATGGCAACATCTATTTCATTTGGTTTGATATTTTCGACGATTTTGGTTTTAATTGCTTTACCGTCGCTATTACACTTGTATGAAGAGATGTTTGCGCCAAAAGAGGCTTGGCAAGAGTAGTAAATTTTTCGTAACTAACGTGAGTTCGATCTAAGCAAAGGTATATTCCATAAAATCAAATAGTTACTTTTTTAAGTTGAAAAACAACATAGCGTAACATACTGATTATAAAGGCTTAAAAATTACATCGATCTCAGGTTATTTATGCAACACGTTCAACTATACTACACCTATTTTGACCAGCCACTTGCTGCTAAAAAGTTTCAATCATATTTGTATACTTTACCTACTGATTTACAAATTAAAATCCAAAAATTTATACGCTGGCAAGACCAACACGCCAGTTTATTCGGTCGATTACTACTACAATGTGGATTGCAGCCTTATCAATATCATTTACAGCAACTTAAATACACCGAATATAATCGACCTTTTATCAACCAAAAAGCTGGTGCGTCCCACTGGGTGACGACGCGATGCGCCATCATGAGTCAACTCAATTTAGTAGTACCTGTCCAAGAAGCTCAGCTTTAAGTGTGCAAGCGGAGCTTCAACCTTTTGCCCGCATGAAATAATTCCCACTTCATAAAAACAAATTTGTGAATGGCTCAGTATTTTTCCAACGATAGGTATAAAAATCACGTTGGTCCGTGCTTAAAATACGCCCATGCCCAAGATGTTCAGCTAACAAAACCAATGAAGCATCTGCTAAATCCATTGGTAATGCTCGATATTTTTGCATGAGTGCTTCTAAACGCCCTTTTTCACAATTTTCAAAATGGTACAATTCAAATGCTCCGCGCTCATAACCAGCAATAAACTTTAATTGAGCATCCACACCACGCCGCTTTAACAAAATATGACAAACCTCCGTCATTACTGGCACAGTCGTAATCAAATCATCATCAAGTGTTTTTAATACCTCCACAGCTTTTTGTGATGCTTATCTCGATTATCACCTAACGCAATCCAAAACCCACTATCAACAATAATCACAGTTTATCATCCAAATAAATTTCATTCTTATAATTTTCTGACAAATTGCCATCACCTTCCATACAACCAATAAAACCTGTTTCCTGTAATATCTGAAAAGCTTTTGATGATTTATGCTGTTGCTGTTCATATAGAACCGATTTGAAATCTAAGAAATATGTTAAACTTTGAAGTTGAGTCAA
>CAYMCP010000043.1:0-30769 GCA_964388965.1 uncultured Thiotrichaceae bacterium
TTTCAAACTTTCTGGTGTATGGCACTGCGTTTATACACCCTACATTTTTGAACAGGATGTAACCAATGATTTGGATTTATGGTTTATGTTCATGTAGAGACAAGGCATGCCTTGTCTCTACTTGTCTCTACGTCTCTACGTTACGTTCTACACATATACAAAACCGATATTTCCAATATTTACGACAGCAAGCGTAAAGTGCATAAGTGAAACGCCATGCACCTTTTTAAACGTTTCTGGTGTATGGCACTGCATTTATACACCCTACATTTTGAACAAGATGTAACCGATGATTTGGATTTGTGGTTTGTGTAGAGACAAGGCATGCCTTGTCTCTACGGGAACGAGGTGCGCAATATTTATGACAAATACGGTTAATCCAACAAATCCAAACGGGTATAATATGATGTTGATAATGATAATAATTTGGTAACCAACAATGACCAAATCAACAAACCCAAATGAACGTTACAAAAACCGTTACAACCCAAAATCCCTGCGACTACAAAACTGGGACTATGCTCAAAATGCCGCCTATTTCATTACCATTTGCACCCAACACCACATACACTATTTTGGAAACATCGAAAACAGCCGCATGATATTATCACCACCCGGCATCATTGCGGATGTATTGTGGTACGAAATCAAAAATCACGCAAAACATACCAAACTTGCAGAATTTGTTGTCATGCCTAACCATATTCATGGCATTTTAATTTTAAACAATCCTGAATCCTCTGCCTCCGTAGAGACAAAGCATGCCTTGTCTCTACAAAATAATCAAAATATCGGAAAACAACGATTTCAAAACCAAGGCAAAAACACCATTTCATCCATCATTGGCTCATACAAATCCGCCGTAACTAAACACACCCATCGTTTAGGCTTTGACTTTCAATGGCAACGAAACTTCTGGGAACACATCATCCGCGATGAAAACGAATATTACCAAATCGTACAATACATCATTGAAAACCCCATAAAATGGGAAAATGATAAATTAAACAATGGCATTGGCAACACGGTTATACAAACTTGATTTAAGGATGTTGTCTGAATCAGGATTTACACGATTTGAGGATTTTTGGGATTGTGTTTATCCTTAATCTAACTTATCCCAATCAGGCACATTTGTAGTTTTTACTTTTGACATGACATCATCAAAACCATCAATGATTTCAGCTTTTTGATAGCCTTTCCAATATTTAGACATTTTCTGACCTACTTCCATTGAAGCCACTTCTCTGCTAAACATGTACATTGCAAGTTGATTAAGCGATACGCCTTGCTCTGTTGCAATACGCTCAATTCTCTCTTTTAAATCAGTCGGAATCCGTACTGTCATTACGCTAGCCATGTTTTTCTCTCCATTGTTTTGCAAAATTTGCAGGGGTCACAAGCTGAAAATTATCCAAAATAAGATTGCTATGCTGATAATCTTTCATATTACTTGTCACAAGATATTGGCTATGACTCACAACCGCTAACTCAACAAACATATTGTCCGCTTCATCTTTCAAATTGGGTCTAAACAAAAAATGTGGCTCAAATTTTTCGTCAATAAATGCAATGTATCTCAGAAACTTGATAACATCTTCTTTTGTTAGCTCAAATGATTTCAACGATGATGGACGTGTTAAAACATCCTCGTATTCACAAAAAGCTGAATTTGATAACGCCAACCGAATATGCCCAGCACGAATAAGCTTGAATATGTAGAACGATGCCCCATTCTGACTATTTAATGCTTGGTACAAAATATTGGTATCTAATGTCACAATCATGATTTTATGATAGTAAATGTGCTATCAAATATCAATATATGACAGATGATTTGGATGACAAGGATGTTGTCTGAATCTGGATTTGCAGGATTTGAGGATTTTCGAGATTGAGTTTATCCTTGAATCTTGTCACTGGTATGTTTTTATAGATTTCTTTGCTACACTGAATGAATAAGAGTCAGGAGTAAAAAAATGCAAGCCATTGAATTTAAAGCTGAGACCAATAACGGTATAATTCAGTTACCTAAACAATTTCAACACTGGGACAACAAACCTGTAAAAGTCATTTTACTCGCGGAAGATGAAATTGAATCAAGCGATAAGTATACATTTGATGCCATTGCATTAAATACTACAAACTTCCATTTTGACCGTGAACAAGCCAATGAGCGATAAATGTTTTTTTGATACAAATCTGCTTGTTTATCTCTACTCACAAGATGAACCTGACAAACAACACCTTGTAAAAGAATTGCTTAAAAACAATGATCCCATTATCAGTACCCAAGTATTAACTGAATTGAGCAATGTTTTACGAAAAAAATTTCGATGTGAATACCAGCAAATACAAACAGTTATTTCTCAAATCATCAATGCTTGTCAAGTGTCTATTATTCAACCTGAAAATATCATAACAGCACTTCAAATAGCTGAAAAATATCATTACTCATTTTATGATAGTTTAATCATCACTGTTGCTTTATCAAATGAATGCTCAATTCTCTATACAGAAGACTTACAAAACCAGCAAATGATTGATAAAACCATGACAATCGTTAATCCATTTGAATAGCAAGCGTATGGCGCATAAGTGAAACGTCATGCACCTTTTTAAACGTTTATGGTGTATGGCACTGCGTTTATACACCCTACATTTTGAACAGGATTAACCGATGATTTGGATGACAAGGATGTTGTCTGAATCTGGATTTGCAGGATTTGAGGATTTTCGGGATTGTGTTTATCCTTGAATCTTGTGAATTTTGTTTTGAAGCTGGATATTGTTTGAAATTATCCAATTAGCAAATAATTTGAATATCATGCTATTCTTCAATACAAATGTAAAACGTTACATAGCTGAGATGATTAGCGTAATTTCCAAGTAGGTTGATTATGCTCATCAATCAAGTCATATTTTAGTAGCCATTGACGTGCATCATGTGCGTCTTGCTCGAACCATTTTTGCGCAGAGCCTAAACGGAAACTATATCCCCATGCGTCCATTTCCGCCCACGCTTTTTGTTTAGTCATATCAGGTAGTTGCTCAGATAACAAAATTTGCAAATAACACACACCATTTTCCTCATCATAATCACCGTCGGCATCCGTGTTTAATGTACTGCGCCGTTTAGCGTCCATACAAATGTAATGACAAGCCTCATGCAATGCAGAATGCACAGGCGTATCATCACGCACATACAAACAATTAGCGATTAAACCTGCTTCACTATCGCCCCAAAAACTACCTTTAATGGCTTGTCCGATAGGTACCAGAATTACATTCAAACCGTAAGGATTTAATAGATTTTGTAACGGTTGCACACCTAATTCACCACAATTTAGTATATTATTCATTATTTTTCCTAAATTTTTTAGGGTTGAGAGCAATTTTTATTCATTAATAAATAAATAGTATTTAATAATTTCTCCTGCTCATAATTACCTTTTTGTAAAATATGTGCAACTTTTCCTTTCAAATTATCACGATCATCTTGAGTTAAATCTTTAGAAGTAAAAACAATAATTGGGATAGTTCGCCATTCCGAATCTAACTGTAAATGCTTAATAAAATCAAAACCATCCATTTTAGACATCATTAAATCCAAAATAATTAATACGGGTTTGTGTGTTTCCAACAACGCTAAACCTGCAATACCATTGGTTGCAGTAACCGTTTTCCAGCCTGATTTATGTAAAATTTTAGTGAGTAAATCACAAGTATCATTATTATCATCTATGATCATAATTAAATTATCAGTTGACTGTATCGCACACTCAGCATGACGAATAGCATTAATTAATGTTCCACGACGAACAGGCTTAACCAAACATTGTTTAATTTGACTATCTTTTAATTCTGGTGGAGGGCTAATTTCTAATAATAAAATAACTGGAATGGAAACCAATTCAGGGTCTGCTTTTAAGCCATCGATGACGTACCAACCGCTTTGGTCAGTTAAAATAATATTCAATAAAATAAAATTAGGCTTTAATTTTTTTGTCAATTCTAAACCTTGCAATGCTTGGTCTGTAATGACAACTTGGTAGCCAAGTCTGACTAAATAACCTTTCAATATTTCACAACTAATTGAATCTGGGTCAATAATTAACGCTTTAGCATTATATTGGATAGACAATTCTTCAACTGTTCCAGCTACAGCAGCATCATTTTTTAATTTAGCAGGTAAATAAACGATAAAAGTACTACCGATGCCGTAACGACTTTCAACTTCGATACCGCCACCTAACATCTGGGAAAAGCTTTTAACAACCGCTAAACCCAAGCCAACACCACCATATTTGCGCGTACTAGAGCCATCTGCTTGAGAAAATGCTTTAAATGCTTGATTAATCTGCTCTATTGTCATACCAATACCACTATCACTCACCTCAAAAACCAACCAATCTTGCTCACAATCATCTACCATTTTTTGTGTTCGACTAACATTAAAAATAATTTTTCCATTAACACAGAATTTGGTTGCATTGTTTAATAAATTAGATAAAATTTTCTCTACTTTATTGTAATCAGAATACATATTCCCAATATTATTTTGTATATTAATTTGCAAAGTGTTGTTATGCTCACGGAGTAATGGCGTGATTGCACTTTCTAACTCATCTACTAAAATTTGCACACTGAAATCTTGTACAAATAATTCCATCTTACCCGCTTCGATTCTGGATAAATCTAAGACTTCATTAATAATATCTAAAAGTTGTTTACCAGAATTATTGATTTTAAACAGATCAACTAATAAATCTTTTGCATTTAAATCCATTAATTCTTCATGTAACATTTCGCTGTAACCAATAATTGCATTCAACGGCGTGCGCAATTCATGGCTCATATTAGCGAAAAATTGACTTTTGGCTAAGTTAGCGGATTCAGCTTGATCTTTTGCTTGTAACAATTCAGCTTCCATCGCTTTACGTTGTATGATTTCAATTTCTAATTGTTGTCCACGAGTAACATAGTAGAATAAAATCAATGCAGCGAAAGTGAGTAATATAGATACAATAAATTTAATGTAAAAATCTTGCATATAGTAACTTAGCTGCGTATCATGCTCATACGTTACCATATAAGCAATAAGTTGATCTTCTATATTGTGAATTGGCACGAAAGAAACAATAAAATTACCATATAAATTTGTAGTGTAAAAATTAAAAATCTTTATACCTTCTGTATCAATCGATTTAATTAATTTTTCTTTAATACCACTATTAATAAGTTGTAAAGTACGCATTGAGAACAATTGTTGATTTTGTGTCGAACTTAATCTTGAATAAACAGATTTCTCATATAAATAATCAGGGTGTAAATCCGTTTCAATATAATTTTTTAATTCTTGGTCAAAAACTTTAGACTGCACAACAGATTTTTTAATTATAAAAGATGTTTTTATTGGTAGTATTTTTTCAACTTGCTCCCGAATCGCCTGAAAAGATATACTTATCTCGACACTACCGATGTGTTTATCTTGGTAAAAAAGTGGAAACACGTACCTAAATCCATTAAAAATACGTCCTTCTTCAAAACCTTTAATAAATATTTTATCTGCATTTACTTTTTTAACCGAATAACGCACTGATGATAAATTATCGCCAAATTTTTCAGGGCGGTGCATACGCAAAAAACTCGTATTGTCTGGCAAATGAAAATGCAGTTGTTTTAAATTTTGTTGTTTGAGACGAGTATAAGTTGCTTGTAGATGCTCATATAATTGTGTACGAATGAATGCACGCCGTTGCTCGTCTGCTTCGTATGCCTCTGCATATAAAGCTAAAATTTGCGGTTTATTAATGACTTCATTATAAACTGTGCGAGAAAATAATTCATACAAATTAATAACTGCAACGTAAGAAGTTTGCAAATTTTTACTTGTTTCATTAAATAAATACTGCTTACGTTGTTGTAGATCAAATTGTAAATAGTAAATAATTGCTATTTCCAAACTCAAAAAAACGATAAGGTACTTAAATAATTTTTTCATTGCTTTGGTCTTCCTGACTTCATCTCCTAAATAACAAATATAACTTATTTGTCTATAAATGCAAATGATGATGACAGAAATTTATTTCTGATATTTTTATAACATAAATTAAATTAATAATACGTTTTAAAAATTAATTTTCAGAAATTGTATGAAATTCATTTTTATATGCAATCAATTTTTATATTTACAACTGAGGTTACACACCAAAATTAAAAATTAGTCACTTAAAACGACAAAAAAATCATCTTAACTAATTAATAATAATGGTTATATAACTTCCATTTTTACAAAATACATTTTGTGCACTGCGAAAAATTTCTAAAAATCAGTCCATACGCCGTTTGGCTCGCTATCTGGCGAAGTCACTTTTTTCACAGTCGGTTTTTTAACAGTTTGAGTTGTTTTGGGTACTGTTGTAGGCTCTAATTTACTGAGGCGATTACTACTGAATTTAAAGAAATTCAATAAATTACGCAACATTTGAATTTGCTCACGCAATGAATCGCTGTTAGTTGATAATTCCTCTACTAAAGCGGCATTTTGTTGAGTCATTTCATCCATTTGCGTTACTGCTTTATTGACTTGCAAAATACCTGTAGATTGTTCCTGACTTGCGGCGGCAATTTCCGCAATAATGTCGCTAACTTTTTTCACACTGATCGTCATTTCATCCAAAGTTTCGCCAGATTGATTGACCAATCTAGTACCATCAGACACCTTAGAAACGCTATTTTGAATTAAATTTTTAATTTCTTTTGCAGAAGTGGCACTGCGTTGCGCTAAATTGCGTACTTCAGTTGCTACAACCGCAAAACCACGACCTTGCTCACCAGCGCGTGCTGCCTCAACGGCGGCATTTAATGCTAATAAATTGGTTTGAAATGCAATTTCATCAATTACACTAATAATATCAGCAACTTGCTTACTACTTTTATTGATTTCCTCCATAGATGACACTGTTTTAGCAACGACCTTGCTACCTTCTTCTGCATTATTTCTCGCATTAATAGACAATTGATTTGCCTGCTGGGCATTGTCTGCATTTTGGCGTACCGTATCGGTCATTTCTTGCATACTGGATGCAGTTTCTTCCAGCGCGGCTGCTTGCTCTTCGGTACGCTGACTAAGACTTAAACTACCTTGTGCAACTTCTTCGGTTGCAACACTGACTTCCTCAATTGCCTCACCAACTTCACGCATAATGTTATTGAGCTTATTCACCGTTTCATTAACGTCTGTTTTTAATTCTTCTAAACGACCAGAATAATCACTTTTCATTAATTCAGTTAAATTGCCGCTAGACATCGCTGAAAACACGCGCATTAATTCTTCTACTACTTTTTGGTTTGTATCTAAATTTAAATTTAGATTTTCACTAATAGATAGAAAAAAGCCTTGTTTATTCCTAGTTTCAATACGTCTATCAAATAAACCTTGCCCAGCCGCTTTCACAACTTCTTGAATTTCGCTCATAATTTCATCTAATTTGCGAATCGAACTGTTTACATCTTCTTTCAATTGTGCCAAATTACCAGCGTAATTGTTATTCATGGTCTGACTTAAATCACCTTGAGATACCGCTGCAAATACACGCATAATCTCTTCAACCATTTTCTGATTCACATCAAGATTACTGTTTAAATTTTGTCCTAATTCTTTAAAAAATCCATTTTTATCCTCTAAATTAATACGTTTATCAAAAATACCGTTTGTAGAAGAAGTAATTGAGGTTTTTATTTCCGACATAATACTATTGAATCGAGTGATTGAATTATTTACATCGGATTTGAGTTGTGCCAAGCTGCCGGAATAGGTTTGTTGCATTGTTTGAGATAAATCACCTTGCGATACGGCAGCAAATACGCGCATAACCTCCTCAACCATCAATTGGTTATCATCAAAATTTTTATTTAAGTGACTGCTCAAGTCATGCAGAAAACCTTGTTTGTTACTTAAATCAATTCGTTTGTCTAAAACGCCCTGAGTAAAAATATCTACTGCATCTTTAATGTCAGACATCGCTTTATTAAGCCTATAAATGGTATTATTTACATCCGTTTTTAATTTATCTAATTCATCAACATAATTACCTTTTACAGATTCTTCTAAATTACCAATCGCTAATGCAGCAAATACGCGGCGTAATTCCTCAGTTAAACGTTGCGCATGTTCGTTGTATTCATCTGTTTTTTGTAATTGTTGATTAATTTTGTACAATTGTTTAAATATGTAACCAATTTCGTCATGATTGCTGTATTCAAAATCAACGTGTGCATTATCATCTGCAAAATCGGATACAGCCTTAGTTAAGTGATTGATATTACGCTTAATATCTCTGCTAATCCAAAAGTAAATGACTGAGTTGATAATAATGAAAAAGCCAAATAACAAGCCTATGTCAGTCGCAACAGTTTTTGAAATCTGATACTCAGATAGTAAAGTTTGTGTAAATAGTAAAAAAGCAATTAGACTAGGAAAAGTAAGCAGTAAAATTAGTTTTTGTTGGATGGATAAGTGTTTGAGCATGGCAAAACCTTCTTAAATTGTTGTTAAAAAGTGTAATTAATGGTAATTATTGAGAGACACGCTATTTTAGCAATAAATAACAGTGGGGGGTGGTAAATTTTGCGCCTTTATCTGATATTTTACATTACATTGATAACTATTTGATATTTAGGTTAAAATATGTCATACAGGTGTAAGATATTGTGTATAAATATTTAAATCAAATACTTATTTCTAACTGTAAAACATCAGTTTTATAATTTTGTAACTACTTAGCTACTTCGCTTCCCTGTTGAGTTGGACAGGCGGACGTTGCCCACTGAATCCAAAAAGATGAGCGTAGTAATTAGTTGATAACGGTGGTAATGGTTTCTATTACTGGTGGATTTTGCAAAGTCTTTTTAACGCTACACTCATTTGTTGCTTTGATTAATGCAGAATGGTATTTTTCTGGAAAACTGGCGGGCAGCGTAATTTCAATTTCAATCCGTTCAACTAAATGGGTCTTGTCGTTATGGGTGTCACGCATTTTAAGCGAAATACCTTCTAATGAAATATCCCGTTTTTGACAAAATCGTGCGATAAAAAAACCGGCACAAGTCGCTAAACTTGCTAAAAAATAATCATATGGTGCAGGAGCAGTGTTAAAACCGCCTAATTTTTCTGGTTGGTCAGTTGCTACAGTAAAACCATTAAAATAAGCATTAACTTGTGCGCCTTGACCAAAATCAACTTCAATATCCATGTTTATTCCTAATTGTCTACTAATAATTCAAAATGTTCACGTTCTTGATTAACGTACACGATGTAGTGACCAGCATTTAACCTTCTAATATCTAAAGGAATAATATATTCACTTAGTGTTGATTGTGGTTTGCATTGTTGTCGTTTTTGTTGTGATTCAAGCATTTCGATTAAAAAAGTGTCACCACGTCGGCTTTGATAAATTTCATCGACGCTGCTACAGCTATTTTTCAATTCTACTAAAACCGCAACATTCACTTCTACTGGATAATCTGATAATACAATAATATTTAATGATTTAATAGACACATGTAGCGGATTGGGCTTAATTGGATTTGAATTTTGTGTAACTTTTTGTGAATCAGGTTTTTTTTCAAGCGTTTGCTCTGGTTTTTGCGGCGAACAACAACATAGGGCTAGCAAGGATAAGTAAAAAATAAAGTGATACTGTTTTTTCATCATGTACTATTTGGTTATGCCGAAAAGGGTTGAGAGAATAGGTGTAATTGAAATTGTACAATATAGTATGAAAAATAGCACGAAACTTAATTAACTCGTTCTACGCAAAATAGATTATGCTATGAATGTAAAGTTAGGATGAGTGTGGGAAATGGCGAAAGTAGCGAAAATAATGGTTGTCAATCCCAAATCCTACGAGACTGTAAAAAATTTCTTTTTTGCTGTTTTTTATAATGAAAAATCAATTGCTTACGATAAAAAATAGCATTTTTTGGCGTTTTTTACAGCCTTTTACGCTCAATGCTTCAAGGACGACAATTAGGTCGTGAACGAGCTTGTTGATATAGTTGCAAAGCCTCTGGCATTTGTGCTTGCAAATCATTAATACGTGTTTCGTGCGATGGGTGAGTAGATAAAAATTCCGGCGGCGCAGCACCACCCTCTCCGCTATTTCTACCCATATTAACCCATAAATTAACCGCTTCCTGTGGTTGAAAGCCAGCATGTGCCATCATTTTTAAACCTAAAATATCTGCTTCTGTTTCATGTTTACGACTAAACGGTAGCAATATACCAAATTGCGCACCAACGCCTAACGCTCCTAATGCTAATTTTGCAGTTTGTGATTCTGGATTAGAAAAAATAGCTTGCGCCAAACTCATGCCTACTTCTAACAGCATACCCTGAGAAACCCGCTCATTACCATGATTTGATAATACATGCGCAATTTCATGTCCGATGACAGCCGCTAGTTGATGCTGATTTTCTGCGACTGCAAGTAACCCGGTATATACGCCAATTTTACGTCCCGGTAAAGCAAACGCATTAACAGCATCATCTTGAAAAACAACAATTTCCCAACCTTCTGAATCTACTAGAGTATGCAATAAAGCACTCGTGACACATTGTACATATTGGTTTACTCGTGAATCTGGTGCAACGGGAGTTTCTTCCTTAATTGTTTGGAATGCCTGAACACCCATTTCATCCATCTGTTCAGCAGGCATCAGTACAAGTTGTCTACGCCCTAATTCTGTTGTTTCACAACTGGTAATAATAAAAATCAGTGTCATTAAAAGTAGTTTTTTCCACATAATGCCGCCTATTTGTTACATTTTAGTTAATGAAATCTAACATATAAAAACATATTAGAAGTTTTAGCCCAATGCAAATTTAATAAATTTCAAGTTAGGGCATAAAAATCATCAAAGCTCGTAGAAAATCCCACGAGCAGCGTTTAAATTTCAATCTACATTCGTACCACAATCATATTTCACGATTTGTTAAATTTTCTAAATAGTCGTTTTTTTAATGAAATTGACTCTATTTGTGAAAGATTCATTATATCGCTTCGATTGTATCCTCTTCCAAATTTTTATCTGAAAAGGAGGCAAGTTGCGCGTCTACCACCGCTAATGCACTTAAATTAACGATACCGCGTGTTGTAGCAGTACGGCTCAAAATGTGTACAGGTTTATCCATTCCTAACAAAATAGGTCCCACTGACACACCATTAGCCAAAGAACGCAATGTATTATAAGTGATGTTTGCAGCATCTAAATTCGGCATAATTAATAAATTAGCCTCACCTTTTAAATATGATTTGGGATACAAACGGTTACGGATTTCCTCTATCAGTGCTGAATCAGCTTGCATTTCGCCGTCGCATTCTAAATCGGGCATTTCTTCTCTAATTATTTCTAATGCTTCACGTAATTTAATCGAACTTGGTGTATCTGCACTGCCAAAATTGGAATGTGATACTAAAGCAACTTTTGGCGTAATACCGAATCTGCGTATTTCTCTCGCAGCCATCAGAGTAATTTCAGCCAATTGATTTGCGTCGGGATCGTAGTTTACCGAAGTATCGGCAATACAATAAGTACCTTGATCTAAAATTAATAATTGCATCGCCGCCGCACATGAGGCATTAGCACGTAATCCAATTACATCTTTAATGTGACGCAAATGGCGTTGTAAAATATTCACAGGACCTGCAATCAGTGCGTCCGCTTCACCGCGTCGTACCAATAACGAAGCTAAAACTGTCGTATTAGTGCGCACAATCACCTCAGCTTCCGCAGGCCACACCCCATGCCGTCCCATAATTTCATGATATTCTTCCGCCAATTCTGCGCGATGTTGATAAGTTTGCGGATCAATCAATTCAAAATCTACATCAGGACGCATATTTAAACGTAATCTTTTGATTTCTTGACTAATTATTTTATGCCGCCCAATGACAATTGGTTTAACACATTGTTCATCAATCAATACTTGAATGGCTCGCAAAATTCGTTTATCTTCACCTTCGCAGTAAATAATTCGTTTCGGCTCTTCTTTGGCACGCGAAAAAACCCGTTTCATTACGTTAGCGGATTGATACATGTATTGTTCTAATTTTTCCTCATATTTAGAAAAATCTTTAATTGGATAGACGGCTACACCTGATTCCATCGCCGCTTTGGCTACTGCTGGCGGAATGACTGTAATTAAACGCGGATCGAATGGTTTAGGAATAATATAATCCGGTCCAAATACTAAATCTTGACTACCATAAGCTTTATCTAATACATCAGAGGCGTCCGCTGCCGCAATATTCGTTTCAGTAGTTGTTACCAAATTCGCAATCGCTTTGACACATGCCATTTTCATCTCAGTATTAATTTGCGTCGCGCCCACGTCTAATGCGCCTCTGAAAATGAACGGAAAACATAATACATTATTCACTTGATTGGGATAATCAGAACGACCGGTTGCAATAATCGCCTCTGGGCGTACTTTTCGTGCCTCTTCGGGCATAATTTCGGGGGTAGGATTCGCTAATGCCATAATTAATGGTCTTTCAGACATTTTATCCACCATTTGGGCAGTCAAAATGCCACCAACGGATAAACCTAAAAAAATATCTGCATTTTCAATAACTTCTTCTAATGTTCGTGCATTGGTTTCAATTGCGTAAGGTGCTTTATATGGGTCTAAATGTTCAGTACGTCCTTTGTATAATACGCCTGCTTTGTCGGTGACGATGATGTTTTGTTTCGGAATACCTAAAGAAACCAATAAATTTAAACAAGCTAATGCCGCAGCCCCCGCGCCAGAAGTCACTAATTTTACTTCGTCAGGTTTTTTGTCCATTAAATGTAAAGCATTCATCGTCGCTGCCGCTACACAAATTGCTGTACCATGTTGATCATCATGAAATACTGGAATATTCAAGCGTTCTTTTAGTATCGATTCAACGTAAAAACATTCTGGCGATTTAATATCTTCTAAGTTAATCGCGCCAAAAGTTGGTTCTAAACCTGCGATAATATCAACTAATTTTTCTGGATCAGTTTCGTTAATTTCGATGTCAAAAACGTCGATACCTGCAAATTTTTTAAATAAAACTGCTTTTCCTTCCATCACCGGCTTAGAAGCTAACGGTCCTATATCGCCTAATCCTAATACTGCTGTGCCATTACTGATTACACCGACTAAATTACCCCGTGCGGTTAAATTAGCGGCTTCTTTTGGGTCGCGTGCAATTTCTCGACAAGCGGCAGCAACACCGGGTGAATACGCTAATGCTAAATCGCGTTGATTAGCAAGTGGTTTCGTTGCCTGAATAGCCAATTTACCCGGTATTGGAAAACGGTGGTATCTGAGCGCGCTTTCACTTAAATCGTCTGACATGTAAAATTCCTTTTTAAAATAATGTTTGAAATACTAGCAAAACCAATTTATCGTAACTTATAACGAGATGCTTAACGAGTCAACTCTCGTTCTATGCACTGCGTAGAATGAGTCACTGACGCACTGCGTCAAGTATGTAGATGCTTATAATGGACGCTGGTGCGTCCTACTGGGTGACGACGCGGTGCATCGTCACGAGTCAAAGACTTAAAGTAAGAATTGTTGCACTATTTTGATATGAATTGCATATATATCTAAAATTTTTTATAATATGTAGACTACTTTCCTTTATAAACATATATTTATGCCAATCAATATCTATAATGATCCACAAGTTTTTAATCCAAATACTTTTATTCAGAATTTAACTCGTGATAAATCAAGTATTCAAGTTTTTCGTCAAGCACTTGAACAAGGTCACGAAGTATTAAAACAACGTTTTCTTACGACTCGTAATGCTTCAGATTACGTTTTTCATCGTTCTTGGCTTATTGATCAAATTTTACAACAAACTTTATCACATATTTGCGTTTGGGTTGCAGATGAAATTGCACTTGTTGCAGTCGGTGGTTATGGGCGCGGTGAATTACATCCTTATTCTGATATTGATATTTTACTCTTATTAACCCAAGAACCTAATGATGAAATGCGAGAATGTTTAGAAAAATTTGTTACATTTTTATGGGATATTAAATTAGAAGTAGGGCATAGCGTTAGAACACTCGCAGAATGTGAAAAAGAAGCAAAAAATGATATTACCGTTGCAACCAATTTAATGGAAGCAAGGTTGATTATGGGCGCGGAAAGTTTATTTCAGAAAATGCAACAACTAGTAGGACCGAGCAATATTTGGACAAGTCGCGCATTTTTTGCCGAAAAATGTACCGAGCAAGCACGACGTTATGCAAAATATCATGATACGTCATACAATTTAGAGCCAAATATCAAGGAAGGTCCCGGCGGATTGCGCGATATTCAAACCGTAGCATGGGTTGCAAAACGACATTTAGGTGTGTCTACGCTACATGATTTAGTACAACAAGGTTTTTTAACTGATGCCGAATTCCAATCTCTGATTGAGGGACAAGAATTTTTATGGCAAATCCGTTGTTTTCTACACTTTCACGCTAAACGTAAAGAAGATCGCTTATTATTTGATTTTCAACGTACTTTGGCTACAGATTTCGGTTATCAAGATGCTGAGGGTAAACTTGCAGTTGAGCAATTTATGAAAAAATACTATCGTACCGTGATGTCGCTCAATACGTTAAATGATTTATTATTGCAAGTTTTTCAAGAAAATATTTTATACGATAGCTCTAATGAAAAAATTACGCCACTTAATAAACGTTTTCAAATTCGTAAAGGTTTCATCGAAGTCACACATGACAAAGTATTTGTTAGCTATCCGTTTGCATTACTAGAAGTATTTTTATTGATGCAGCAACATCCTGAGGTGAAAGGTGTGCGCGCTCACACTTTGCGTTTGATTTATCAACACGTTTATTTAATTGATGATGCGTTTCATCGAGATTTACGGGCAAGAAGCCTATTTTATGAAATTTTACATCAACCTAGTGGTATTACACGCGCATTGCGTTTGATGAATCGTTATGGCGTATTAGGTGCTTATATTCCAAGTTTTGGCGGCATCGTTGGGCAAATGCAATATGATTTATTTCATGTCTATACAGTTGATCAACATACTTTATTTGTCGTGAGAAATTTACGCCGTTTTTGTATTAAATATCATCAAGATGAATTTCCATTGTGCTCGAAAATTGCGCAAACGCTACCAAAATTAGAATTATTATATTTAGCAGGCTTATTTCATGATATTGCTAAAGGACGTGGTGGCGATCATTCCGAATTAGGCGAAAAAGAGGCTTTGCATTTCTGTCATGAACATGGTTTTAGTGATCATGATGCACGTTTAGTTGGTTGGTTAGTGCGCAATCATTTAATTATGTCCACTACTGCGCAACGTGAAGATACCTCTGATCCCGCAATTATTCATAATTTTGCTCAACGGGTGCAAGATAAAGTTCACTTGGATTATTTGTACGTGCTAACAGTTGCTGATATTCGTGCAACTAGTCCAAAATTGTGGAATGGATGGAAAAATGCTTTACTCGCTGATTTATATCAGAAAACTAAACACGTTTTAGAACACGGTTCAGAGCAAAGTTTTGACAAACATAATCAAGCATCCGATATACAATCTAGCGCACGTCGTTTACTGGTAGATTCTGATTTATCTGATGAAAAAATTACACAACTGTGGTCGCAATTAGGTGATGAATATTTCTTGCGTTCAACACCTCAAGTTATTGCGCGCGAAACTGAAATGATTTTACAGCATCAATCATCAGGTAGCTCATTGGTATTAGAGCGTCATGATGCGCAGGGTGGGACGGAATTAGTGTTATATATGCGTGATCGGGATTATTTGTTTGCCGAAACGACACAATATTTAGAACGCCAAGCGGTTACAATCGTAGATGCGTATGTGATTCCAACCGATAATGAGCGTAGTTTAGGTGGTTATACGATTTTGGATCGGGATAAACATGCTGTCATTCAAGATAGCCAGCGTATCGAAGCAATTAAGCGCGGTTTAGAAGAGGTATTAAATCGTGATGTGAACGAGCCATTTTGCCCAATCAGACATCATGTGCCACGTCAATTAAAACATTTTCCCGTGCCTACACGCATTAGTTTCTCGCAGGATGTGATGAATAATCATACCGTTATGGAAGTTATTACCACAGATCGTCCTGGTGTATTATCTCGTATTGCGCAAGCCTTTTTACATTGCGAGGTGATATTAAAAATGGCTAAAATTGCCACATTCGGGTCGCGGGTTGAAGATGTTTTCTTTGTCGCGGATAAAAATAATAATATGCTATTTTCAGCGGATCAATTGGATTGTTTGCGTGAGGAACTATCGCGCCTGTTAGATGAGGATATTCTACTGGATACACAAAATGTAAAAAAAATTATTGCTTATTAATTTATAATTTTTTGAATTTTATTGATTGTTAAAAGGAATTAGTAATGAAAGTTGATTGGCTTATCGTGGGTTCAGGTTTTACAGGCGCGGTATTAGCGGAACGTATTGCTTCACAGTTGAATAAAACAGTACTTGTTGTTGACCAGCGCAATCATATTGGTGGTAACGCATACGATTGTTATGATGATAATGGTGTATTAATTCATCAATACGGACCTCATATTTTTCACACCAACGCAAAACATGTTTGGCAATATTTAAGTCAATTTACTGATTGGTATCACTACTACCATCATGTATTGGGTTTTGTAGATGGCAAACAAGTCCCTATTCCTTTTAATATCAATTCGTTATACGCACTTTTTCCTAAAAATTACGCTGACAAATTAGCCAATCAATTGGTTGAACAGTATGGTTTTAACATTAAAGTACCCATTCTCAAAATCCGTGAAACGGCACAAGGTCATGACCTTAAATTTTTAGCAGATTATATTTATCAAAAAGTATTTCATCATTATACATTAAAACAATGGGATTTAACGCCAGAGCAATTAGGGGCTGCGGTGACGGCGCGGGTACCAATTTACATCAGTCGAGATGATCGTTATTTTCAAGACACTTATCAAGGTTTACCTAAACGTGGTTACACTGTTTTATTTAAAAATATGTTGCACCATAAAAATATCCGTTTGTTATTAAATACTGATTATCAAGACATTGCGAATGATGTCCAATGCGAGCGGATGATTTTTACTGGACCTATAGATGTATTTTTTGGGCATATTCACGGTGAATTGCCTTATCGTAGCTTACGTTTTCATTTTCACCACAACGCGCAAGAGATGATTCAAACAGTTGGAACGGTAAATTATCCCAATGAATACGATTTCACTCGTATTACGGAATTTAAACATTTGACCGGACAACGTTTTATGGGAACAACTTACGTCGAAGAATACCCGCAAGCGCATATACATGGTGAAACCATTCCATATTATCCGATCCCAAAAGAAGAATACAAAGTTTTATATCGGAAATACCATGCCGAAGCCGAGAAATTAAAAGGCAAAGTGATTTTTGCAGGGCGACTAGCAGATTATCAATATTACAATATGGATCAAGCGGTTGCGCGTGCATTAAGTTTATTTGAAAAAGAAGTTTGTGCTTCAATCAACAAGTAATTATTCAAAACTCACATTGAGCAACCCCTGATAAAAAATATATAGTGAAATCCGTTTAAAGTGTTACTTTTTATTCCGAGTATTTATTTTATACCAAGAGAATTGAGAGAGTTGTTGTCTTATGGGATTATGCTATATGGATAGAATTCTGCATAACCAATAGCTTTGCAACAGATTCATTCAAAAAAACAGGTGAAAAGCACTCAGATGGATAAAGATAGTCTTCGCCTTTTTCATCAATTACGCGGATTTCGTGATATTTCTCTGCTTCTTTGTCTGGCAACGATTGATATATTTTCCACTGTTCAAGGGATTCTTCGTTTCCAGTATTGTCAATACAGACAACAAGTCGTTTTTCGCCAAAATGGTCTATCATCCGACATTCCGCACCTAATGCAAAAAAAAGTTTATTTTAGTTGTTTGTTTTGCAACTTGCGTAATAGGAAATCCAAGCTTTTGAAATTCTACTGAAAATAATCTAAAAATTTCGTTAGGTGCGGAACGTGGGTTGAACTATAACCGCGATAGACACCAGATTAGCCTTTTTATCAAAGTAACGTTTAAATTATCATTCTCTCCACAAAAAACGCAACCCAGCGATTAAGCCAAGTCGCGCTCTTAACGAACAATTTCCAATTTATCAGGGTACGCTATGACCAATTGATGTTTTGCTATTAATGTTTCAATTTGTGACCAGTTTTTATCTATCCAAGTAAAAAACGCTTTCAAGCGCATGTTGCCTATTTTCAAATGTACAACTTTTGGTGGCGACGTAATAGCCATTGACCAATGAAAAAAATCAGTGTCTTTAGTCACAATCACAAAATCATGTTGTATTGCATATTCCCAAATCTGTCTATCAGACCATTCAGGATCAAGATTCTTAACAAAAGAAAACTGTTCTCCCTGAAATACAGCATCAGGTACATTCACATCAATCAAATACTTCATGCCGCAGTTGGTAACGTCATACTGTGATTTGTCATGACTTGACTAGCATAAGCCAAACAAGCATAAATATCTTCTTTTTCCAAAGTAGGATAAGCCTGCAAAACATCATCAACACTGTCACCCGCACTGAGAAATTCTAATATTGTTTGTACAGTAACTCTTTGGTTTCGGATAATCGGCTTGCCATTACATTTTTCTGTATCTATAAAAATTCGTTCATTAAGTTGTATTTTCATGAGATGTCCATTTTTTTATATAAAACTAATTATCATGCTCCCAACAAAAAAACGCAACCCAGCCAATGCCAAGTTACGTTTTCAAATCAAAAGCCTAGATTAATTCACTGATGGATAACAAGGCGAGATTGAGTCATTTCAATAAAATCACAACTTTCAAATAACTCAATAATTTTAGGAAAATATTTGATAAATAATCGCTCTAAATCTGCATTTTTAATATTTCCTGTAGAAACAAGTAAAAGCTTATAAGGCTCTTGTTTAAGCCAAAAATTATCTACAAAATCAGCATCTTTTGTTATTATTATCCATTGTTCTTCAATAGACAATTTCAATATTTCATTATCTTGCGTTCTATTTTGTTGTGGTAAATCTAATGTGTGTTTTGCTTCAACACCTGTTTTTTCTAAACCGAGAGCAAGCTTACGTGGCAATTGCGCATCTATTAAAAACTTCATTATGCTGCAAGCTCATAAATTTTCTTGGTTTTTGTTAATTGCGTTGCATAATGCAAACTAGCTAAAATATCCTCATATTCTAAATCTTCATAATCTGACAAGATTTCCTCATAACTCATGCCAGCACTCATTAATTCTAATATCATTTCAACAGGATAACGCAAGTCTCTGATGCACGGCTTACCGTGACAAATATGAGGGTTCATAGTAATGCGGGCTAATAAATTCATAGGTTTTGCCTTTTTGGAAATAGTTATTTTTAAGCTATATGTTGTTAAATGTTCGCCGTGATACAATTAATTCATCAACTAAACTCTCATTTACATGTTGAAATCGTGCTTTCAATTTCTGCTTAATATTTTGTTTTTCTCAAGAATAATGCGATTATTTTCTAAATAAGCTAGTAGAGTATCGCTAACTTGAAGATTTAATGCTTGTTGCAATACAGCGGGTAGAATAAATTGACCTTGTGCATCAAGCTGTAAAGAAACATGGAAATTTGACTGATTCATGTGATGTATTCCTAAAAATAAAATCTCACTTAATTATCATTCCCTCAATAAAAAAACGCAACCCAGTCAATGCCAAGTTACGTTTTCTTATTCAAAATGACGCGGCGCGTCTCGACTGCATTCCCACAAACTACTGGGAACGAGGAATTAAAATCCAGTATTAAATGCCAATACCTTCGTCAAAGGTTGGAAAAAATGAGCAATTAGGGTAAAAAGTAAAGAGTCGAAATCCATCGCTTTTTATCAGCCAATTGCTCATGAACGAAATTAGCACAATTCTCCTATTTTGTAACCAATTAGATGCAACAAATTTACGCCATCTGATATTGATAAGTGAAGCACTACTTTCGATGACAGGACGAATAACGATGTTGGAAATAAGTCGTTGGACGGAAGCGGGCAGAAGTGTTACAGAATGAGTCAAAGATTTTTTGGAATTCTATGCTTATAATAGCGCGATTATTTCACTTTGACTGAAGAATTCAATGAAAAATTCACTGACATACGAAGCTGCTGGTGTAAGTATTAATAAAGGTAATCAGCTAGTTGAACGAATTAAACCAATTGCAAAGCAGACTTCACGTCATGGTTTATTAGGTGGTATTGGTGGTTTTGGAGCTTTTTTTGAACTGCCTACACATTACCAGAAACCAGTATTAGTCTCTAGTACCGATGGAGTGGGTACAAAGTTACGTTTGGCAATTGAATTGGCTAAACATGATACAGTCGGTATCGATTTGGTGGCAATGTGCGCTAATGATATTGTAACCTGTGGTGCTGAACCGTTGTTTTTTCTTGATTATTACGCTACGGCAAATTTGAATGTTGATGTAGCAGAGGCAGTTGTAAAAGGAATTGCTCAAGGTTGTATGCAGGCTGGTATGGCTTTGGTTGGTGGCGAAACTGCTGAAATGCCTAGCATGTATGCTGTGGGTGATTATGATATTGCGGGTTTTTGTGTTGGCGTTGTGGAAAAAGAGCAAATTATTGATGGTTCACAAGTGCAAGTGGGTGATGCAATTTTGGGTCTAGCCGCTAATGGTATTCATTCAAACGGCTATTCTTTGGTGCGGAAGATTTTGGAAACTGTGCGGGCTGATTTAAATATGCCATTTGCAGAGAGTACATTGGGTGAGACGTTGTTAGCTCCAACTCGAATTTATATTAAACCATTGTTAGAATTGAAAAAAAATATTAATATTCATGCAATGGCACATATTACTGGAGGTGGATTAATTGAAAATATCCCGCGCGTTCTGCCCACTAATATGGCAGCTAAATTAGTCACACAGCATTGGCAACGTCCAGCTATTTTTGATTGGTTGCAGGAAAAAGGTCAAATTGATTCCGCTGAAATGTATCGCGTTTTTAATAATGGAATTGGTATGGTAGTTTGTGTAGCGCAACAAGATAAAGTGCAAGCCATTGAAATCTTACGGACGACAGGTGAGAGTGTCTGGGAAATCGGTGAGGTTGTCGCTGATAATAACAATAGTTGTATGATTGATTGCTAGCCGCCACCATACTCGTTTGCGCAAAACTTGATAATTAAAACTGTCAGGAGTGCCGTAGAAAATAGTGTTAGTTATAAACTGACTCTTAATACTTCTTCAAAACTCGTATGTCCTTGTAATACTTGTTGTATTCCATCTTGCTGAATAGATAAGGTGTATTGATGTGCGTAGGTTTCTAAGTCCTGTTGTCCTACGCCGTCATGGATCATTGCGCGTAATTGTTTATCGATACTAATGAATTCATAAATTCCTTTGCGCCCTTTGTAACCAATATGATTACATTTTTCACAACCAATTGGTTTATAAAGAATTGTTCCAGCCGTAATGCCGAAAGCTGCTTGTTCCATAGCAGAATAAGATTGTTTGCAATGTGAACATAGGATGCGTACTAAACGTTGTGCGATTACCGCAATTAAACTTGAAGCCAATAAAAAGGGTTCAATACCCATGTCACGTAAACGAGTAATCGCTCCAATAGCGGTATTTGTATGCAAAGTCGAAAGCACAAGATGCCCAGTTAAACTGGCTTGTACTGCGATTTGTGCGGTTTCTAAATCCCGAATTTCTCCAATCATGACAACATCAGGGTCTTGACGTAAAATTGCGCGTAATCCTTTGGCAAAACTCATTTCAACTTTGGCATTAACCTGTGTTTGACTAATGCCATCTAAATAATATTCAATCGGGTCTTCGACAGTCATAATATTACGTTTTTGATCATTTAAGGCATTAAGCATAGCGTATAAACTGGTCGTTTTACCTGAGCCTGTCGGTCCAGTCACCAAAATGATACCGTGTGGTTTTTGTAACTGTTGTTCTACTTTGGTTAGTGTTTGTGGCAACATGCCGAGATGTTGTAAATTTAAACGTCCTACTTGTTTATCCAATAAACGTAATACAACACGTTCACCGTGTCCACAAGGAATGGTTGATACTCGCACGTCAACGGCACGTCCTGCGATACGCAGAGAAATACGTCCATCTTGTGGCAAGCGTTTTTCTGCAATATCCAATTTTGCCATGACTTTGATGCGTGATACGAGTAGAGGCGCAAGTGCACGACGTGGTTGTAATACTTCACGCAGTACGCCATCAACCCGAAATCTGACCACTAAACGTATTTCAAAAGGTTCAATGTGGATGTCTGACGCATTTTCCTTAATTGCCTCTGAAAGTAACGCATTAATTAAACGAATAATCGGGGCATCATCATCGCTTTCGAGTAAATCCTCTGGTTCAGATAATTGTTGCGCGACCTCGAATAAATCTAATTCATCTCCAATTCCTTCCATTGCTTGCATAGTCTGACTGGCTTGTTGCTCATAGTGCATAGTCAATAAGCGGTCAAATTCAGCTAGAGAAATTGCTTTTAATTGCAACGGTACGCCTAAAAAGCGTCGAATTTCAGTAATAATATGAGGTTTTAATGCTGTGTGATGGCATACCGTAGCATGGTGTTCATCTTGTGTTGTGGCGATAACGCCGTGACGTTTGGCAAATGTAAAAGGAAGCATGGATCAATTATCAGTTGTTATTAAAAAAGCTGTTATTTACCTACTGTTGATACTTAGGCTATACTAGATTACTCACAATAAAAATACTTGTCCAAATAAAAGGTAGAAAAGTATGCAACTAAAAACTTTACTATTCACACTCACGCTTACAGTGTCTCCTGCTGTTGTGGCGGAGCCAATTGCTACGGTTGATGATGTGGTGCTAGATAGTAGTCTTGTTGAGGCACAAATTCGTCAAACTTTTGGCGTGGAAGTACCACCACTACAAAGCAATACACCGCAATACAAAATGATTGTTGAGGAGTTGATTGGGCGTGAAATTCTAGTACAACAAGCCTTAAAGGCAGGTTTAGACAAAGACCCTCAAGTAAAAGCTGATATTGATGACTTACGCCGTAAAGCTCTATCTGCTGCTTATATGCAACATTGGATGCAGACTAATATTCCTAACGATGAGGCTTTAAAGGCTGAGTATCAACGTCAATCAGAAATGCCACCGCCGACAGAATATCGAACTCGTCACATTGTGGTTGCAAGCGAGTCTCTAGCGAATCAATTGTTGGAACAACTTAAAAATGGTGCTGATTTCGAGGCATTAGCGCAACAACACTCGCTACATCCGTCTAAGATGCAAGGGGGTGATTTAGGATGGTTGACTTTACCAATGATGTTACCTCCTTATGCACAAGCTATCATGGGTTTGGAAAAAAATGGGCTTGTCGAGAAACCTGTCCAAACAACAATGGGTTGGCATGTAGCTAAATTGGAAGATTCACGCCAAATGCAAAAACCGAGTTTTGAGGAAGTGAAACCTAGATTAATTAAGATGTTACAAATGTCTGGTTGGCAACAACATGTTATGCAATTGCGCAATCAAGCAAAAATTGAACGCCATTAAATTATTTTGTTCATGTAGGTAGAAGGATAAGCAAAGCATCATCCACCAAAGTCCGAAAAAGGGGGCATAGCCTTTATATTCTCATGCTCGCTATGAGTGCGGTGCGAATGTCAAGCAAAATTTAAACGTACTCGTGGAATATTTCTACGGGCTTTGATAGTTCACAATCTAATTAGTCCTTCAAAAACTTTTGCATTTGACAATTACGCCTGTGGTTTTTTAATGGTTATCATTAAATGTATGTAGCAATAACTATAAAAGGATAATTAATATGCGTAGGCGGCTGTATTTTACGTTACCCGATGTAGCGATCTGCAAGCAAATTGTATCGGAATTACAAGCTGAACAGATAGAATCAAAACATATCCATGTCGTTGCCAATGAAGGTATATCGCTTGAGGGCTTGCCAGAGGCGAGTGAATTACAAAAAACGGAGCTGGTACACGGTGCTGAAATGGGTGCAACGGTAGGTGGTGCGGCTGGTATGTTAGGTGGTTTGCTTGCGGTCACATTTCCACCTGCGGGCATTGTATTGGGTGGTGGTGCGATGATGGTTTTAGCGACTGCGTTGGTCGGTGCTGGTTTTGGGGGAATTTTGTCAGCACTTGTTTCGCGTGACATACCCAATCATGAGTTAGATGAATTTCAAACTACTTTGATACAAGGTCACATTTTGTTGATTTTAGATATTCCTACTAAAAGTGTTACAGAAATTTGTCATCTCATCAAACAAAATCATCCCGAAGCTGAAATTGGGATTGTTGATCCTAAAACAAAAAAACTCATTAATGAAAATTAAGTAATGCAAACCACTTTGACGATATTTTGTACGGGTAAAAATTGATAAACGACAGAGTGGTTAGCGATAATCGTTTTACTATACGCACCAGATAAATCTCCTACTAATTTAATAGCTTGCGTCGGATTTACCGTTAAACAATGCAACGTTGTTTGTAATTCTGTTTCAAAACCCTGTGCGATAATGCGCTGTTTATTTTGCAAAGCTGTGGCTGTATAAACTATTTTCATTTTTTATCTTCCTGACAATGCTCTAAACTGGTTGCTAAACCTTGCTGAATTTGCGCTGCAATTTCTGGATTGGTGGATAAATATAACGTTTGTTGAATTGCCCACCAATCTTGTTCTGAAATCAGTACCGCATTTTTAGATTTACCTTGAATAATGATTGCTTGATGCGTGTTATTGACTTCGTCAACGAGACGGTAAAGGTTTTGATGTGCTTTATTAATTAATTGAATTTGTGTCATGATAGTCATGTGATGTGAAAATTTATAAAAATTGTATTTTATCTAAATTCTGGTTCTAAAAATATACTTTTTCAACAATTCCTTGTCCCAATCTCTTAATTACACTGCACCATAACGTAGACCTTTTTTAATCCAACGTTGAATTAATTGCTCACATAGCTGTGGATGATGCGTTAATAACCACTGTCCTGCTTGCGGAATTTCCTCAAATAATGCTTTATCCTTTTCTAAATCTGCTACTTTCAAATTTAAAACACCAGTTTGTCGCGTACCTAATACCTCACCCGGTCCGCGAATTTCTAAATCTTTTTGCGCAATAAAAAAACCATCATTACTTTCTCGAATCGTCGTTAAACGCTGTTGTGCAATTTTTGATAACGGTGCTTGATACAATAATAAACAATAACTTTCCACCGCGCCGCGCCCAACTCGACCACGTAATTGATGTAATTGCGCTAAACCTAAACGTTCTGCATTTTCAATCACCATTAAACTGGCATTTGGGACATCTACCCCGACCTCAATTACCGTTGTCGCAACCAAAACATCTAACTTAGCTGCTTTAAACTGTTGCATAACTAACTCTTTATCTTTACTGCTCATACGTCCATGCACTAGACCAATTTTTAAATCTTTCATCTGCTCGGTCAAATATTGTGCAGTATCCTCAGCCGCTTGCAATTGTAAAGTCTCCGATTCCTCAATCAATGGACAAACCCAATACACTTGTTTTCCCTGTTGACAAAAAGCATAAACCCGTTGTATTACCTTATCCCGCTTGACATCTGGCACAATCGCGGTTTGTACAGGTGTCCGACCGGGGGGGAGTTCGTCGATTACTGAAACATCTAAATCAGCATACGCCGTCATTGCCAATGTGCGCGGAATGGGTGTGGCTGTCATAATCAATTGATGTGGATAAATTTCTCCCTGCTTACCCTTATCACGTAACGCCAATCGTTGATGTACACCAAAACGATGTTGCTCATCAATAACAACTAATCCTAAATGATTAAATTTAACTGTATCTTGGAATAAAGCATGTGTTCCAACTGCCAAATGAGTAATACCTAAAATTAAATCTTCCAAAGCGTTACGCCGTTTTTTCTGCGTCAAACTGCCACTTAACCAAGTTACTTTTAAATCTAATGGCTCTAACCATTGAGCAAAGGTATTTTTATGCTGCTCGGCGAGTAATTCAGTTGGAGCCATAATCGCTACTTGATAACCCGCTGCAATTGCTTGTAATGCACTCAAAGCGGCTACAACGGTTTTTCCTGAACCTACATCACCTTGTAATAAACGCTGCATTGGCTTTGGTTGCATTAAATCGTGACTAATTTCATTTACGACTTTCTGCTGCGCGGGCGTTAATTTAAAAGCTAATTGCCGCATAAAACGTGTTATTAAATTATCATCTGATTCTGAATCTAGTTTTAATGCAGGTGCAAGATGTTGTTGGGCATGTTGGTGTAAGGCGCGTAGGCTAAGGTGTTGTGCCAATAATTCTTCAAAGGCAATACGTTGTCTGGCGGGATGAGTGGTAAGATCAATTTGAGTTAAATTTTCACTAGGTGGCGGTTGATGTATTGTTTTTAATGCTTGTTGTAAACTGGGCAAATTAAAATGTTGTAATAATTCAGTTGGTAATAATTCAGGCAATTCGACAGTCAAAGCTTGCTTCATGATTGAATGCCACTGCGTTTGATTAAAATTACTCACACTAGGATAAATTGGCGTTAAATGATCTTCAAGTAATTCAGAATGCGCAATTTCTTCGACAAATTCATAAATAGGATGTACCATTTCCAAGCAATGATACCCTTCACGTACTTCACCAAAACAACGTAACAATGGTTTATTTTGAAATTTTTTAATTTGACTAGGATAAAAATGAAAAAAACACAGTACAACGACACCTGTCTCATCATGTAAACTGCATGTTAATACTCGTTTTTTACCCTGTTTAATTTCAACCGTTTCAACGCGCCCTTCGACTAAACCTAATTGTCCCGCTTGTAAAAAATGAATCGGTGTAATTCGGGTACGATCTTCATAACGCATTGGCAGATGAAATAATAATTCTTCCACTGTGTAAATTTCTAAACGGGCTAATTGCTCTGCGGTTCGCGCACCAACCCCCTTCAGTTGGGTAACAGGTATAGACATGGGCAGTTTTTTGGCTGAAATAAAGGTTGTTTTTAACATATTAGTGGTTTTAGATTCAAGCACTAGAAATCATTTAAAACTTCATGTTACGAGTATGTAGCGTTACCGCCATTATTTTATGGATTTGATGGGTAAGATTTCATCAAACTTTCACAACTCCAACAGATAATGCAAAATCTTTACTTTAAGATGCAGTGGTGTAAATGATGGATAAAAAGCTCATAACCTCTTCATTTTTATTACTTTTTCTATTGCTTGTCTTCAATGTTCACGCACAGGAGGCGACAGTTGTTGATCCAAGAATAATTAAATTAGAAGCAGAATTAGCTGCAATCAAAGCACAACTAGAAAGTTTGAAAGCACAACAAATAGCAAAACCTCAAAAATAATTTTAGGGATGACATCGTTAAAATATCAATCAGGTGATTTTTTCTCGTTTTTCTCGTTCCTACATGCCGAGGCTGTAAAAGAACTTCATTTCTAAAATTTTCGCCAACGTAAAATCAATAACTTACGAGCGAAAAAATAATGTTTTTGGTAGTTCTTTTACAACCTCGCCGATGCGTAACTCCTAATACTGTTAGCATTTCTATATTCGTTGGACAAATCATCAACTAAAATTCGCGCTTGTTTTAAAATATGAGATAAAGTAGATCGTTTTATTGGTTTGTGTGCCGGGATGGTTATCGTTAATTCCGTCTCAATAGATATTATGTTAATGCAAAATAAATGGCTTGATAAATATCACAAACTTCTTTCTATGAAATCTTAGGAGTTACGCAGTTCACACAAAAATTTTACGCTACATTTGCAACTCACAATAAAATCAAGACGCAGAGCGTCCATGCTGCACCCCAACGGAGACCATTGGGACGAGGAAATTTCAGAAATTGCTAATACATTGATTTTAAAGATTTAAAAATTATTGTTGGACGCGAATTACTTATACACTTGAAACAGTTGCCGATGATGATTAACCTGCTTGCAAATAGGACAAATATCGCTTTGTGCTTGATCTGATTCGGGATAGTGGAATGGTGCCCCGCAGCGACGACATTTAGCATTGACTAAATCCAAATTAATTATTTTAGGACTGATCTGCCATTGTTTCAATTCAATTGCCGTGACGTGGCAAATATCTACACAAATTCGACAACCTGTACATTGTTTTGGATCAATTTGATATTGTGCAGTATTGAGATTAATGATTAAAGCTTGATGTGGGCAGGTGTGCATACAAGCGTCACAACCTGTGCAGAGTTGACTGTCAAGTTGTGGCACGAATGGATAAATTAATTCTTCTTTATCAAACTCAGGTAATAAACTCGCAGGTGGTTTAAACTCCTCAGTCAACCAACCTTTGGCTTTCATGGTTTCGCGCACCGTATTGTGTAAGGTTTGTCTAAAGAAAGCACGTCTATCCAAGGTTTCACCCTGACTTTGCTCCGTTTTCGCCTTTTCTTTTAACCAAGTTGCAATTGGAAAAGTGCGTAATAACAAAGGCATAAGCTCACGTTGTTCTAATAATTGATTCAGTTTTTCAACGACATCATAAATATTATACTGAGTGAAGCGTTCACAAGTTTCACATTCCCCAGTCGTCGCCACCAAACCGCGCACTTGATGGCGATACATTTGTATTACATCCATCAAACCTAAAGCGTGAATACAAGGCATAATTGCTTGATAGTCACTGACTTGCGTTTTTTCACAGGCGATAAAAGCAAAAATATGTTGTTTGTATTGACGTAACAATGGCTCATGTTCATGTAAAATTGCACCTTCTGTACAGGCTGGTGCGCATAAACCGCAACCATCACAGGCATCGACTCGAATATTTAAACTTTCATCTGTCAACACCCACGCTTGTTTAGGGCAAATATCAACACAAGTTTGACAAGACGCAGTTTCAATATGGCTATGAACGCAACGTTGTCCGTCGATTTGTGGTAAACGCAGTTCTTGCTCAATTAGTTGACGCACGGAATGATCAGAATCAGATTTAGACATATTAAGAATTTCTACTCACCACCAAATACATCGACTTGGGAAAATAAACAGGCAGGTGAAGCATGACCAACCATAACAACTTGATTTGGTTCACCTTTACCACAATTAGTTACACCTAACATTTCAAATGTATCCTTATTACCGACCATTTTTAAATTACGCCAGAAATTAGCGGAAATACCACGATAGTTAGGATTTTTAACTATTTTTGTCAATTTACCATTTTCGATTAATTGTCCATACTCACAACCAAATTGGAATTTATTACGTGAATCATCGATTGACCAGGAATTATTTGTTTTCATTAAAATACCGCGCTCGATACTGCTAATCATGTCTATCAAACTACTGTCACCAATTTCTACATTTAAATTTGCCATGCGATCAATTGGTGGACGATTCCAACTACTCGCACGAACATTAGCCGTTCCGTTTAGCTTCGCCCGCGCCTGCGATACAAATCCACCTAATGGACGTACTAAAATTCCTTTTTCAATTAGCATTACTTTTTCAGCACTTAAACCTTCAGCATCAAACGCATAACTAGCTAATTCTTCTGGATAGGTCGGATCAAAACTAACATTTAATAATTCTGAACCGTATTGGTAATTACCAAACATGGACAATTCGACAAAGCTTGTACCTGCGTAATTGCGCTCATCACCTAAAATGCGGTCTAATTCTAACGGATGCCCAATAGATTCATGGATTTGCAACGCCATTTGATCAGGCATTAACAATAAATCCATATTTTCAGTTGGACAATTTGGTGCGTCCAATAGTTGTAATGCTTCCTCTGCGAGTTGTTGGCTTAAACCTTCAAATCCTAATCGCTCTAAGGCTTCCAAACCACCTTGATAAGCATAGCCATTACGCAAACTGCGTATTTGTGTATTTACACCCTGATTTGCTACCACTTCAATATTTGGAATAGTGTAATGATGGCGTTGATAAACTTGACTACCATGATTGGTTAAATAGTAATCTTCCTCTTGAATGCCAGATAAACTGACAGTCCAATCGACAATTTTGTCATTTAAATGACAGCGTTCAGATTCTTGCTTTAACAAGTTTAATTTTTCATCAATACCGCTTTGCACCCAAACTTTTTGTACTTTTGATTGATATTTTCCTTGTGTAACAGGCATTTTTAGTTGTGATAAATCGGTCACTAAGGCATCACGGCTACGGGCAGCCCAATGTTGAGCTTTTAGCATCGCCTGATGTAATCCTTTTTCAGATAAATCACTGGTCGCAGCGTAGCCAAATCCTCGATTATCTATTACAATTAACATCGCGCCAACTTCACGTTTAAAAACAGAGGGTTGGATAATGTTTTTTTGAATTTCAAGGGTTTCTTCTTGACGCTCTACATAACGTAAAGAGCAAAAATCTACATCTGGTGCCACTGTTTCAAAACGTCGCTTTAATACTTGGTACATGGGCATCTCTTTTTTAACAATCTAAACACAAGCTGGCATTCTCTTTGTTATATGGAATACAGTCATTACAAACTATTCCTACCTAGTTTGAACTATGGCAAGATACTCTGAATGCTGGTCACATTCTGGGTATCGAATATTTTTTAACAGATTTCCCGTTATTTCAAACTTATCTAAACCTATCCATAGATAACTATTTATCGATTTAGT
>CAYMCP010000044.1:0-30071 GCA_964388965.1 uncultured Thiotrichaceae bacterium
TTCTTATCAAAAGATTGGCTACTTAACCTAGATTTCAAATCGGTTCTATAGGAAAATGATCAAGTATCCTATATTGACGTAAAATGTCATTGTTATGCCATAAAATTTACTTAGACTGAAAAATTCTTTCCATGCCCCACACATATTTGTAATGACGCTTTCATTTGCAGCTAAAATCAGCTTTGTTATTTCGCTACTCGCCGTTGTGTTAAGTAGTGCTGCGGTTTATTTTTTCTACTCCAGTGCACACAATATCGTACTGACTCAGACTAAAAATCAATTATTCTATTTAGCACAAGCGGGTACCTTCCTATTTGACGAAACTGATCGAGAACGGATACAGCGTTTAGCTCAAGTCCTACACGACGCGGCTAAAATCGACGTTGAACAATTAAAAAATTTACCTTTTGGCGAGTCCATGCCAGCATTGAGTGCTGAACAAAAAAATTATCACGCACAATCTACCGATTATCCGTATTTAGTACAAAAATTGCGACAATTGCGTGCAAGTAGTGCTAAATATTTGCAGCCTCTCAAAAAAATACCATTATTTCCAGAATATTACGAACAATATCCTGCCGCAATTTATTACGCATATTTGTATGTTCAACTACCAGAATTTGCTGATGGGAGTATTGTGCAATTTATTGCTGAGGCAAATGAAGATGAAGATTCTTACTTTGTTTTTTACCGCCCATTAAAAACAAATACGCTTGCTTTTCGAGAACCATTTAACACAGGCTTATCATATACAACTCCTTATTTTGAAACTGATATTTGGAGTACATCACTCACCGCGATTGCACCGATAAAAAATCGACAAGGTGAAGTCATTGCTGCATTAGGAATAGATATGAATGTGGAAAATGAAGCAAACTATTTAAATCAATTATTTTATTTATCATTATTAATTGTTATAGTTAGTTTTATCGTTTCCATATTCGCTGCATATTGGCTGGCGTATTGGCTTGTTAAACCGGTAGCGGCATTATCAGTAGCAGCACAACGTATGTTGGAGCGTGATTTTACGGTACAAGTAAAAGTTAAAAGCGGTGATGAATTAGAATTATTAGCAAATGTATTCAATAAAATGGTTGCAGAAGTTCGTGAATATTCAGAAGATTTAGAATTAAAAGTTGCACAGCGCACCGAAGAATTAGAAATTGCCAGCGAAGAAATTAGAGCATTAAATGAGTTTTTACAAGAAGAAAACTTGCGCATGAGTGCAGAACTTAACATTTCCCGCCAATTGCAACAGATGGTATTACCAACAAAATTTGAATTAGCACATATCAAAAATTTAGACATTGCTTGTTTTATGGAGCCAGCCGACGAGGTCGGTGGGGATTACTATGATATTTTGCAATATGGTGATAGCATTAAAATCGCTATTGGCGATGTCACAGGGCATGGGTTGGAAAGTGGTATTTTGATGTTGATGGTACAAACCGCTGTGCGGACTTTATTTGCTAATGAAATCTGTAAACCCAAGCAGTGTTTGAATATTCTTAATCGTGCCATTTATGATAATGTGCAACGGATGCAATTAGATAGAAATTTAAGTCTTGTATTGTTAAATTATAAAAATGGTGTCGTTAAATTTACTGGTCAACATGAAGAGATTTTAATTGTACGCAACAACGGTCAAATTGAATCTATCGATACTGATGAATTAGGTTTTCCGATTGGTTTAGAACAAGATATTGAGCAATTTATTAAGCAATCTGAAATCAAGTTACAAACGAACGATGGAATAGTGTTATACACCGATGGTATTACAGAAGCCGCAGATATGCAGCAAAACTTGTATGGTAAGCAACGTTTATGTGAAATAATCAGCCAACATTGGCACCAAAGTGCAATTTGTATTCAACAAGCCGTTATTTACGATGTAAAACTGCATATTGGCAAACAGCGCGTATATGATGATATTACTTTGTTAATTTTAAAACAAAAATAGTAAAGTACATATTATTTTGCGAATAATCAAAAAAAGCATTTTTTACAGTAAAGTATGAGCTTTTAATTTTTACTTACATTTTTAGGAACTTGCACAATAAAAGTAGAACCTTGATTTAACTCACTTTCTACCTTAATTATCCCTCCCAACGCCTCACAAAAACGCTTACTAATAGTCAGACCTAATCCCGTCCCATCATAAGAGCGCGTACTAGAATTATCCGCTTGAGTGAAAGGTTCAAAAATTTTCTCTAAGCGTTCCGACGGAATGCCGATACCAAAATCAGTAATACTAAATTCTAACCATTCCGTTGTACCATCCATCACTATATTAACGCTAAAAATCACTTTATTTTTGTTACTAAACTTAACTGCATTATTGAGAATATTTAGTAAAATTTGTGATAATTTATGGTAGTCAGAATAAATCATACCTAAATTTTCTATTTTTCTCAATTCGAGTTGATTACCTTCAATGTCTACAATTGCTTGAATCGTATCACAAACTTGCTCTATTAACTCATCAACATAAAACTCACTTAGCTGTACGTCCAGTTTGTCCGCCTCAATTTTCGATAAATGCAAAATATCACTAATAATATTTAATAAATGCTTACCTGCACCCTGTATTTTATCTAAGTCAGGCATAATATCACCATAACCCATATCTTCGGCATCATCGCGAATAATTTCACTATAACCCAAAATTGCATTTAATGGTGTGCGTAACTCATGACTCATATTAGCTAAAAATGTTGTTTTCGCCTGATTTGCGGCTTCTGCTTGTAAACGTGCTTTTTCTGCCAATTTGTGGGATTTTTCTGCGGAAAAACGTGCATTTTCCAATTTTTCATAAAATAACGCATTTTCTAAAGAAATCGCAATCTGAGTAGATAATAATTTCAGCATAATCAAACGCTCTGGTGTAAAAGCACCTGTGATCAAATTATTTTCTAAATAGATAATACCTGTCAATTTAGTTTGATATAAAATAGGTACGCATAAAATAGATTTTGGTTGTTTCTGTTTAATGTACTGATCCATACCAAATAATTCATCTTCAACCGCGTCATCTAATACGATTGGAGTTTGCGTTCTTGCGACATAACTCACGATATTTTTTGCCAATTGTAAACGTTTATAATTTTCTTGATCAATATTTTCAAAGGGTTGCGATTCAATTGAAACAAATATTTTCCCCTTATCTACATAACCATAAGCATCAATAATCAACTCCTGCTGCTCACAACGAATCAACCACGCCTCTTCCGCGCCAACGTTTTCCATCACAATATGAATCAATTTTTGTACTAAACACTCCAATACAATCTCGCCTGACAAAGTTTGCGACGCTTTCATGATTGTCATCATATCAAACGAGGTGCTTGATCCTGCTGTCGTATTATTCATAGTGGTATAGGTTTTACGGCTATGCGTTGTGGTGCGAAGCTCACTCATGCCCACAAAAGTTTTTTCTGCTGGCGGCAACAATTCTGGATATTTTTCCTCTAATTGTCTTATTTTACGGCTCGCTCCCCAATGCAGATAACAATATATTGCTTCACGAAAATAAGATTTAGCAATCAAGCTCTTACCTAAACTAAGATAAAATTGTGTTGCCAATTCATACGATAATGCCTCTTCATTTAAAAAACCATGTCTTTTTGCCAAATCAATTGCATAATCATAGGCATCAATCGCTTTTGCAGTATTTCCTAAAACTCTTTGTTGTTCTGCTTCCACCAAGTAATATTTATGCAAAAAGTTATTTGGCGAATGTTTTGCCCAACGCTTCATTTTATATTGATTAGTACGAACTTTTTTTAAAATGACTTCTTGTTGAAATTTATGTACATTGCGATATAACGCTAATTGTGTTAAAGAATCGTAAAAATAAAAGATAGGAATCATTAATAAACCCAACACGCTATCAATATAATTTTCTGCTAGTAGTGAATGACTCGCTGCTTGTTGATATTCATGGAATAAATAGCTTAAAATTAACTTATTGATATGGTAATGACACTGGGCTGTTTTATTGGCATTTTGTAGATTTTTTTGCATCTTTTCTTCGTCATAACTTTCCCCTGATAACACCCAAGGTTTTTCTGTATCACTCATTAAATTTAATACAGATTGTCGATATAATTTAATGTATAGTAATACTTCTTTTTGTTTTAAGCGTTGGATTGCGCCTGTGTAAGTGTTCATCATATCTTCAACTTGCGATAATTCTCGACCTGCAAAATATGAGTAATATGAATATAAATTAACTGAACGTGCGGTAAATTCTAGATCACCGGTCTCTAAACCAATATGATACGCATCAAGCAAAGGTTGTAAACTATCATCAATATGATTTTTAAAATAACGAATAAATGCGTTAAACATTACTAAAATACGAGTTTTCATATTGCGGGTATGAAATCGTTCAACCAGTTCCAAAGCCAGTTTACCAAACGCATAACCCATATTGATATTGCCCATTTTTGAGCACAAAAACATACCATAACTCACGTAACCATAAGCCGAAATAGGAGAATTGCCATAGCGAATAGAGTGATCAACCAAGCGAAATACAATTAATGGAAATAATGTCGGTTTCGTTAATAAAGCAGGCATTACGGCACTAGATAATATACGCATAATCGCCAATTTTTTAGGATCACGCATAAGTGGTAAGCCGATGAGATCGGCAATTTCTCGATGCCACAGCTTACGCTGAATGCGTATTAAATCAATCCAAGTGTGATAATTTTGTGGTTTTTTCGGAAAATGAACATCCAGTTGCTTTAAAGTAAATAAAGCCGTATCCACTGCCTCTGCTAGTTGATTTTGCGCAATAAGTGCTTGAATTTTAATTTCCAAAACTTTAACTTTATCAAGTAAAACTTGGGCATGGGTTAACACTTCGTGAATTAATTCATTCATTAAATCAAAATCGCCATTTAAATATGCAGCTTCAGCAGCTTCCACTGTCAGTGCTAAACTCATATCATATTGACGTTGCCAACTGTCTCTAGGTAATAGATTTTTACCAATCATTAAGTAACGTAGAGCGGCTTCATAAGCGACTGAAGCTTGCGCTTTTTTGCCTACAACAAGGTTTAATTGCGCTAATTGCTCTTTTTCGCTAAAAGTTATAATTAAGTCAGTTGCTAAATTCAGTTGATTGACAATATCAAATAGCTTTTCATCTCTCTTGCTTGCTGGCGTATTTTCTAATAATAAGCGTCCAATTTGATGATGAATAGCTTGTTTTTCTCCGGGTGGGATTAATGAATAAGCTGCTTGTTGAATTCGATCATGACCAAATTTGTAATGAATTGTAAAGTTTTCATCTAATTCTTGCTCGGTTAAATGGGAAAGTTGATAAATTGCTAACGATAATTCTTCATGACTGAGAATAATAATTAGATTTTCATTAACGACTTCAGCTAAATTTTCCAGAGTTGAACTAAGCGTTTCCTGACAAACAATTGCCAGAGAACGCAAATCGAAACGGTTACCGATACAAGCTGCAAGTTGTAGAATTTTCTGGCTTTTTAATTCTAATTGACGAATTTTATTAGTCATGAATTCAACAACATTTTCAGTAAAATCTTGTCCTTTAATCTGGTTAAAATTCCATTGCCAAGACCAAGTTTGATAAGAAAAAGTTAATAATTTATTTTCGTATAGTGATTTTAAAAATTCGTCAATAAAAAATGGATTACCATGTGTTTTATCTAAAATTAATTGCGCTAATTCCTGTGTATCTGATAAATCGCGTTTTAGTGTATCGCTAAGCAATTGATTAATGCTAGTTAATTCTAAAGGTGATAATGATATATGGTGTACTAGCGTACCTGTTTTTTTAATATCTTCGACTGCTAGTAAAAATGGGTGAAATTCAGAAACTTCATTATCTCGATAAGTGCAAATTAACATTAAATTAGAACTGGTGTGAGCAGTCATCAAAACTTGTAATAATTTTAATGAAGCCACATCAGTCCATTGTAAATCATCTAAAAAAATGACTAATGGTGATTCAGGACGTGCAAATATACGGATAAAATTTTCAAATGTCATGTGAAAACGATTTTGCGCCTCAGATGGAGGAAGAGCTACGATCTTTTGCGCTTTACCAATGATTAATTCGACATCAGGAATCACGTCGGTAATCAGTTGTGCATTTTGTCCTAAAGCTTTAGAAATATAATCACGCCATTTACTCAATTGTTGTTCATTTTCAGTGAGTAACTGACGAATTAAATCTTGAAAAGCGTTAATAATTGCCAAATAAGGTACATTACGTTTGTACTGGTCAAATTTACCAGAAATAAAATAACCACGCTCTTGGGTAATGGGTTTGTAAATCTCCTGTACTAGTGAGGTTTTACCAACGCCAGAGTAGCCTGAAATCAGCATCATTTCACTGTGACCATGCGTAATGCGATCAAACGATTTTAGTAATAATTGGATTTCTTGCTCACGTCCATACAATTTTTGCGGTATTTGAAATTTATCTGAAATGTCTTGCGCGCCACAGTTAAACTCTTCTATTTTATGCTGTTGTTGATATTGATTGAGACAATTTTCTAAATCTACTTTTAAACCATAAGCACTTTGGTAGCGTTCCTCTGCTGTTTTCGCCAATAATTTCATGGTTATTTTTGACAGCATTAAGGGTATATCTGAATTTAACTCATTGATTGATATAGGTTTTTTTGCAATATGACAGTGTACTAACTCCATTGAATCAGTGGATTGAAAAGGTGGATGTCCGGTGAGCATTTCGTAACACAACACGCCTAAGGAATAAAAATCAGTACGATAGTCAACATTACGATTCATACGCCCAGTTTGCTCAGGCGACATGTAAACTAAAGTGCCCTCAATAGTATTGGGATTATTAATTTCATGACTTTCTAAAGATAAACGTAAAGAAATACTAAAATCAGTAATTTTTACTTTTTTATTATCTAAATTAATAATAATATTGGCAGGTTTAATGTCTTTATGAATAATATTGTTGGCATGTAATTCACCTAAACCATCAGTAAGCGCAATTAATATCTGTAATATTGTTATTAAATCCAATTTTTGATTTTGCAGTATATTTTGTAAAGAATCTCCGCCAATATCTTCAAAAATTAATGCCCAACGATTTTCATATTTTTCCAACGCAAGTGGTTGGATTGCGCCATTTAAATGTAAGCCTTGAGTAATTTCATATTCGTGGTGAAATTGTGCAAGACGTTTGGGGTTAGGATATTCTGTTTTTAATGTCTTAATAATGACAGATTGTTCATCTATTTCATTGTACGCACGATAAACAATTGTCTCCTGCCCCTGATATACCGTTTCAATACGGCTATAGTCCGCTAGTTGCAACATGTAAGTATCTCCATCCTGAGCACTTTTTAGATGTGCAAATGATTTGCCATGCAGCTTAACTTACTGTCATAGCTTATTTTTATATTAATGCGTGTTTTATTAATATTTGCTACTATTGTAACTGAATTATAAATTTTTTAAATAACCTAATTGAAGTATTTAGGTAACGTCAGTGGGAACATTAGATTTGCCTTGTCTTTTAAACCCATATACGTGGAGCTTATTTGAAATCTTAAATTTTAATCTTTTTACCATTAAGACGTAGAGCGTCTTGACTATATTTCAACGCAGACCGTTAGAACAATAAATAAATCTGTCGGCTATACGATCTGTAAATTGTTATTTCGCAAATGTTGTATTTGATCTCGTAACGTCGCTGCCTGTTCAAATTCCAAATTTTCAGCGTATTGATACATTTGTTTTTCAAGTTGTTGAATTTTCTTATTTAATTCTGCTGGAGTTAATTTACCATAAGTTGCAGTTTCCTCTGCTACCTTCGTGTAATAGTCAATAATTTCATTTTCTTCTTGTTCGGTTTCCAAAATATCAGCAATTTGTTTTTGGATACCTCGTGGTGTAATGCCGTGTGTTTGATTAAATAATAATTGCTTTGTACGGCGACGTTCTGCCTCATCTATTGCTCTTTGCATTGAACCTGTAATCTTGTCTGCATATAAAATTGCCTTACCATTAATATTCCGTGCAGCACGTCCAATTGTTTGAATTAATGAACGTTCAGAACGCAAAAAACCTTCTTTATCAGCATCAAAAATTGCCACGAGCGATACCTCCGGCATATCCAAACCCTCACGCAGTAAATTAATCCCAACTAATACGTCAAATATACCTAAACGTAAATCTCTAATGATTTCAACTCGTTCCACCGTATCAATATCAGAATGTAAATAACGTACTTTTACACCGTGTTCAGCTAAATAATCGGCTAAATCTTCTGACATTTTTTTTGTTAAAGTTGTAATTAATACGCGCTCATTCGCCGCAATTCTCAACTGAATTTCAGATAATACGTCATCTACTTGGGTGCTAACGGGGCGCACTTCCAGCATTGGTTCTAATAAACCTGTAGGGCGCACGACTTGTTCAACAATTTGTTGTGCTCGCTCTAATTCGTAATTTCCCGGCGTTGCTGAAACATAAATTGTTTGTGGCATTAATTTTTCAAATTCTTCAAATTTTAAGGGGCGATTATCCAACGCAGAGGGTAAACGAAATCCGTATGCAACTAAATTTTCTTTACGCGAACGGTCGCCTCGATACATTCCCCCAATTTGCGGCACACTCACATGACTTTCATCAATGATTAATAAAGCATTTTCTGGCAAATAATCAAATAAAGTAGGCGGCGGTTCACCTGCTTCACGTTGCGACAGATAGCGTGAATAATTTTCAATTCCTGAGCAGTAACCTAATTCTGCAATCATTTCAATATCAAATAGTGTGCGTTCTTCTAAACGTTGTGCTTCGATTAATTTATTTTTTGCACGTAATTGCTCTACACATAATTTTAATTCTAATTTAATATTATCAATAGCTTGTAATAAAACATTGCGCGGCGTGACGTAGTGTGTTTTAGGGTAGATAGTTAAACGCGGTACTTTGCGCAATGTACGTCCAGTCAAAGGGTCAAAATAGCTGAGTTGATCAATTTCATCATCAAATAATTCAACTCGAATTGCGTCACGTTCTGATTCTGCTGGATAAATATCAATCACTTCGCCACGTACACGATAGCTACCACGCTTTAATATCGTATCATTACGAGTATATTGTAATTCTGCCAGCCGTCGTAAAATAAACCGTTGTTCAATTGCTTGACCGCGAATTAAGTGCAATACCATTTGCATATACCATTCTGGATCGCCTAAACCGTAAATTGCGGATACAGTGGCAACAATGATTGCGTCAGAACGTTCTAGTATAGCTTTGGTCGCAGATAAGCGCATTTGTTCAATTTGTTGATTTACCGAAGCATCTTTTTCAATGTAAGTATCGGATGCGGGCACGTAGGCTTCAGGTTGGTAGTAATCGTAGTAAGATACGAAATATTCTACTGAATTGCGGGGAAAAAAGCCGCGCATTTCACTATATAGTTGTGCTGCAAGCGTTTTATTTGGTGCAAGAATTAAAGTCGGACGTTGTAGCTGCTCGATAACATTGGCTATAGTGAATGTTTTACCTGATCCGGTTACGCCAAGTAGAACTTGATGTTGATATTGTTGTAAACCTTGTAATAAGGCTTCAATAGCAGCAGGCTGGTCGCCTTGAGGTTGATAATTGGCTTGAATTGAAAATGCACCCATTGCTTTCACGTTGCAATAATCCTTAGTTATAATACAGTAAATCCAAGTGCTTTAAATTTTTGATATAACTGTTTTTTATGATTAGGTAATTTAATTTTTAAGCTATGAAATTCACGCCGCATTGGGTAATTTTTCCGCAATTTATCAAAATATAAGGCTGGGTAATCTGACATTTGGCGTAATAACGCATCATCACGCCGCACGTCGTAACTGGTCATCATCGCGGTAAATAAAGCGTTTATATCGCTTACCTGTTCAGAAAAACATAATTCAGTCACATTCGGCGGCGGTAAATGGTCTTCCGCTTGCCAAATAGTTGGATACTGAAAATAATTACATATCGCTTTGTATAACATTTCTGTACCGCGCAATTTCCCGTCCAAGCTATATCCGGCAATATGTGGGGTTGCGATGGCAGCTTTTTGCATTAATAATAAATTAATATTCGGCTCTGACGACCAAACATCTAGCGCGACTGTTAAATCTGGTCGTTTAATTAAATGATACATTAAAGCAGTTTCATCAATCACGTCACCACGTGAAGCATTCAATAAAATCGCTTGGTCAGATAGTTGACTTAAAAAATCCTGATTAACTAAGTGATAAGTTGGATAGGGTGCAGATTTTTCCAATGGTACGTGTAGCGTGATAATATCAGCTTGTAGTACAGTTTCCAAATCGACGAATGATGTATTTTTGCTATGTTGTGCTAGAGGTGGATCGTTAATTAAACAGTGTACGCCTAAAGCTTGTAATTTTTGTAAAACATTTGCGCCTACGTTGCCACAACCAATAATACCAACTGTTTTATCAGTTAGTTGAAAATTTTTTTGCAGTGCCAAGACGAATAGTGTACTGATCACATATTCAGCGGCGGCATTCGCGTTACAACCCGGCGCGCTAGCAAAACCAATATTATTTTGTTTTAAATATTCCAAATCAATGTGATCAAAGCCAATAGTTGCCGTACCTACAAATTGTACTGTACTGTTTTCGAGTAAATGTTTATTTATTTTTGTAACCGAACGCACCAGTAAAATATCAATATTTTTTAAATCGTTAGGTGTGATGTTTCGTCCTTGAATGGTGTGCACTTCGCCAATGTTTGAAAATGCGGAAACAACTAAAGGAATATTTTCATCTGCTAATATTTTCATTTTTGACATCATATTGAGTAAATTTAGTGAAACAAGCGTTTATTTAAAAAAAGTATACTACATCGATGAAGTAAAATTGTCATTTTTGTAATTGCTAATCAAACCTAGCATGTAAAAGCTAATTATATTAGAATCCGATAGCAAGATTAAAAAATTGGACATGAAAGATGACAACACCCGCAGCATACGATGAATTACCTTATACAGGCATTTTAGGTTGGGATTTTCAGCCCAGTGCATTAGCGACTTACGCCACCTTATTCGGTCTACAACCACCGCCTGTATTAACCAGTCGTATTTTAGATTTGGGCTGCGGTGATGGTACAAATATTATTGGGATTGCCCAAGCGATGCCACAGGCTGAATGTATCGGCGTTGATTTTTCTCCAAAGCAAATTGAAATGGGTCAGGCAATGATTGCGGGTGCTGGATTGACTAATGTGATGTTGCAATGCTTAGATATTAATGAAATAGATACGAATACATTGGGTCAATTCGATTACATCGTAGTGCATGGTACATTTTCATGGGTATCGTCTGAAACGCAAGATAAAATCTTAACAGTTTGTAGTCAAAATTTATCGCCTAATGGCATTGTTTACATCAGTTACAATGTTTATCCGGGGTGGTATATGCAGCAAATTGTACGTGATTTAATGATGTTTCATACTGAACCGCTACAAAATATCCGTGATAAAGTGGGAGAAGCAAGACGAATTTTTGATTTTGTTAAGCAGCATAATATGCAAAAACAGGGATTTTATGCGCAATTGTTGGAAGAGATTTCTACATTAATTGCTAATCAACCTAATGCTCATATCGGTCATGAATATCTCGAAGAGCACAATCATCCTTTTTATTTTCATGAGTTTTTAGGCAAAATTCAGCGTAAAGGTTTGGAATATGTGACGGATGTTGAATTTCGGCGTTATTTACCCACCGATTACGAGACACTGGAATCTTACGAGCAGATATTTAGAGGTGATATTTTTTCGCGCGAACAGTATTCTGATTTTTTCTACAATCGAAATTTTCGCAGTAGTGTTTTATGTCGTCGAGGAATCGCAGTTAATCGAGAGCTAGATTGGGAATTAGTGTCACATTTCTATGTCGCGGCATACATTTCCGAATTAACGCCAGATTATGTACGTGAAAATAAAACGTTTACTTTGAGTACGCCCAGAGAACAAGTTGAAATAACAGAGCAATTTGTCAAAGCAGCTTTGATCACTTTGAGCAATACTTATCCGCAAGCGATTTCTTTTGAGCAATTATTTAATTTATTGTGTTCTAATTTAATGCCAGAAAGTTTAGTAGGATTGGATTTGCAAGAATTAAAAGATGGATTAGCCGAAGAGTTACACTATTTATACTGCAGAGAAGCAATTGAATTACATACACATCCAGTCCAGTGCGTTACTGAGGTCAGTGACAAGCCGATTGCGCCACCTTTAGCACGTTGGCAAGCTAAAAATGGTCTTACCGTATTCAATATGCAGTGTAAATCGGGAGAATTAGATGCGATGACCAGCCAATTATTGCCGTATTTGGACGGTACGCATACGCAAGATGATTTATTAAACATTTTGCTTGATTTGTATAAACAAGGTGTATTGCACATTGATGGTACGCAAGAGATTGTAAATATTACTTTTCAACAAGCATTACAAGAATCTCTAAAATCTTTAGCGAATACAGCTTTACTAATCGGTTAAATTTACCGATCTCACATTACGCACTCAACAGTATTTTGCAGTTGTCTTTTCGATGATACGCCAGCGTTATTACTAAACAGGATGCTATACCCATCCACTAAACTTGACGCAGTACGTCAATAGCTTATTCTGCGCAGTGCGTGGAATGCGGCAATTAGGTCAGCTCAGTCAAGCCCTTGAGGAAAAATACATGAAAACACGGATTAAATGGATTGAAAATGTATGTTTACTGGCAGAGTCGGATAGTGGACATGGAATTGTCATCGATGGTGCCGCTGAAATTGGTGGCAAAAATCTTGGCGTGCGACCGATGGAAATGTTACTTATGGGATTGGGTGGTTGTACCGCAATGGATGTATTGTCCATCTTGAAAAAACAGCGGCAGAATATTACGGATTGCCAAATTGAAATTGAAGCCGAACGCGCTACTGATTTACCTAAAGTTTTTACTAAAATCCACTTACATTTTATCGTCAAAGGTCATGATTTAAAACATGGTGCGGTGGAACGTGCGATTAATTTATCGGCGGAAAAATATTGTTCTGCTTCGGCTATGTTGGAAAAAACTGCAAAAATAACACATGATTTTGAAATCATCGCCGAAACTTTAAACTAAGTTAATAAAATTCTATGGGTAAAAAAAATTTTTAATAGAAACCTTGCTGTCAATTCATAGAAACGTTACCATGTTTTTGACTGGCCTGTTTTGATAGCAATGCTTGCAAATGGGCTAGAAATTCTAAATTTATCCACCCATGCGTAAAACCTCATCCCTTGGGATAGGGGATAAGCGCGACAGGCAAAGCCTGTGTGGACGCAAAAGCAAAGACAAGCGTTTAACGTAATCTCGTTTTGAATGCGTTGAATGTACTAGCCTAAGTACATTGGATGTTTGCCTGTGGAGTTGAGACGTTGGTCTCCTTGATGTTGATAAAGCAGGAACGATTTTGACTGAAACGCATACGCATAAAGTTAAAATAGTTAGGTGTCCAGACGCACTTAGAAGTCCCCGCTCTTTAAAGGCTGGGAGAATGTCAATAAGGCTTTCTTGTCAATGCCGCACCACCATTAGTTAAGTTAAGGAGGGAATTCATGCGGAATAAAACCCTAAAATATGCTTTGTTTTTTATTACAGGGTTTGCGTTAAGCAATCCTACATGGGCACGTGAGTGTCCCGATTACGATAAAGCGCGTGGCGCAATGTTGGCAAATACCTGTGCCGGTTGTCATGGTACAAATGGCGCAAGTGTTGGTTCTGCGATCCCTATTATCGGTGGCTTGTCTGCTGATACGATTAAGGAAGGAATGAACGCTTACAAAAGTGGAGATCGCCCAGCTACTGTCATGGGTCGTATTGCAAGAGGCTATTCTGACGAAGAAATTGAAGCGATGGCAGGCTTTTTCTGTGAGCAGAAGTTTGTACCTGCAAAACAGGAAGTTGATGCGAAAAAGGCAAAAGCAGGTAAAAAATTACATGATGAGTATAAGTGCGATAAATGCCATGAAGAAGGTGGTAGTTTGGACGAAGATGGTACGAGTGTGTTAGCAGGTCAGTGGAAAACCTACCTACAGTACGAATTTGCTGATTTCCAGCAAGATCATCGTGGTATGCCAAAAAAAATGGCTAAAGCAATGGAAAAATTGCTCAAAAAAGATGCTGATGCACGTACTGAGCAACTTATCGAATATTACGCAAGCCAACAGGAGAGATAATATAATGACTTTAAATCGTCGGCATTTTCTTCAAGTAACTGCGGGTGCAACGGCTGCAAGTGTAGTGGGTTTTCCTCATATTGCAAGCGCAGGTAGTAAAAAAGTCGTTGTTATTGGTGGTGGCACAGGTGGTGCGACCGCCGCTAAATATTTACGCATGGCAGACCCTTCAATTGATGTGACTTTGATTGAAGCAAACGATCACTACTACACTTGTTACATGAGTAATGAAGTGTTGAGCGGTGATAGAACCCTCGACTCTATTAAAGTGGGCTATGATGGTTTGAAAAAGCACGGTATCAACATCGTGAAAGCCAAAGCAACTGCAATTGATGGTGATAAAAAAACGGTTACTGTAGATACAGGCGATACTTTCGCTTATGATCGTTTAATTGTCTCTCCCGGTATTTCATTAAGTTATGATGAAATCGAAGCTTATAGCGAAGAAGCAGCGCAAACAATCACTCACGCATGGAAAGCAGGTGAACAAACTAAAATCCTTCGTAGTCAACTAGAAGCGATGAAAGATGGTGGCAAAGTAATTATTGCAGCTCCACCCAATCCTTTCCGGTGTCCGCCTGGTCCTTACGAGCGTGCAAGCCAGATCGCGCATTATTTAAAACATCATAAACCCAAATCTAAAGTATTGATTTTAGACGCTAAAGATGCTTTTTCTAAACAAGGTCTATTTACGCAAGGCTGGACTGATTTATATGGATTTGGTACGGCTAACAGCATAATCGAATGGGTGCCTGCCGCTATGGGTGGCAAAGTGGTTGCCGTAGATGCTGACGCAATGACAGTTATCGCAGGCGATATGGAAGACGAACACACCGCTGATGTGATTAATGTTATCCCACCTCAGAAAGCAGGTCAAATTGCCCTAGACGCGGGCTTGACAGATGAATCTGGCTGGTGTCCAGTGGACAAGAAAACTTTTGAATCTAGTATGATTCCTAATATTCACGTCATTGGTGATGCGAGCATTGCCACAAAAATGCCTAAGTCTGCTTATGCAGCTAATTCACAGGCAAAAGTAGCAGCGACAGCTATTGTTGCAGCATTTAGCGGTAAAGACATGGTTGAACCTGCCTACGTTAATACTTGTTACAGCGTGGTCGGTGAAGATTATGGTATTTCCGTTGCGGCTGTATATCGTTTAGATGGCGGTGTAATCGAGCCTGTACCGGGTTCTGGTGGATTAACGCCAAAAGATGCAACAGCAGAGCACAGAAAACGTGAAGTACAGTTTGCTTACAGTTGGTATGATAACATTGTGAGCGATAGTTTTAATTAATTTAAATTACTACATTAAGTTACAAAGCCTTTGGTTTTAACTCCCCCTAGTTTCGACTATGGGGATGTGTCAAAGATTCATCTCCTCAATTCCACCTTGCTGGAAGAAATAAAACCTCTACGCAGCACCCTTTTACTAAGATTTCAAACCAATTTAGGCGTTACGCAGTTCATTGGAATCTTTAAAATCAAATAGCCATCCGCGTCAGTCTCAGCATTCACTACAATTTGCATTACTACCATCCTTATAACACATTAATATAAAAAAATTTATCAGAAATAAACAACATCATGCTCAATTCTTTAAGATGATCCGCTTTACGGAAAGTCTCACGGATAAATTTAGCTAATCTTTGAGGGCGGGGCACCAACCCTAACGCCCTAAATTCTATCTAAGCGTATTGCATAAGCCCTGCTTTCAACATCAACAAGGCACTTCCTGCGGATGAAAACGACATTCACGGGCGGCTGCCAATAGTGCCAAACGCGCTACAACACCATAAGCATAAAACCGATTTGGAAACGCATCAGGTTCTTTAGTTTTATCGGGTGCATTACAAGGTTCTGCGAATGCCAACGGCTGAAAATGTGCACCAGGGGCATTTAAATTTTCACTCGTGCCTTTCGACGTGTGTACCCGATAAAAACCACCAACGACGAAATGATCAATCATATACACAACAGGCTCTGCAACCGCATCTTTCCAAGTTTCAAATGTGTATACACCTTCTTGCATAATAACTTTTCGTACCTCTAGCCCACCTTTCGTTGACGACATTTTAGTGCGCTGTTTACGGTTCAAAGTTAATACCTCGTCACCACTGTGCACCGTCATAACACCCATACCATAACTTCCAGCATCCGCTTTTATCACAACAAATGGCGATTGCGATACGCCATACTGCGTATATTTATCATGAATCTCATCCAATAACTTATCGACATTTTTCGCCAAACAATTCTCCCCCTCTTTTTTCATAAAATTAATTTCCCCACAATTTCTAAACAATGGATCAATTAACCAAGGATCAATATCAATTTGCTGTGCAAACTCTTTCACAACTTGTTTATAATAGCTAAAATGTTCCGATTTTAACCGATGTGACCAACCAAGCCTTAAAGGTGGTATAATAGGCTGTTGGATATGCTGCAAAATAGGTGGAATACCAGACGACAAATCATTATTCAGCAAGACTAGACAAGGTATGAAATCCTTGACGCTGACAGTGTTATCTTGGCGTATCAAAGGCTCTAATAACAAACGCTTACCTGAATCCAAATCAAAACTTTGCGGTTCAGTCAAACCGTCTATTAATGAGCCGATACGCACCTCATAACCTGCTTTTTGTAAAATATCGTGTAAAGTCGCGACACTTTCCAAATAGTGTAAGTTTCGCGTATGATTTTCTGGAATCAACAAAATACGCAATGCCTCCATACTAAACTGCTCAATTGCAGACTGTATGGACTGAATACACAAAGGTAAAAAAGCACTGTTTAAATTGTTAAATCCTGCTGGAAATAAATTTGTATCCACCGGAGCCAACTTAAATCCTGCGTTGCGTAGATCGACCGAAGCATAAAAAGGTGCGGGCGTATGATGCCATTGCAAACGAAACCAATGCTCTATACGCGCTTGTTGTTCAAGTAAATGTGCTTCCAGATGCTCTAGTGGACCATGCAAAGCAGTTGTAAGATGTGGTACAGAATTTAAGTAACTTGGGTTCATAAACAGCCTTTTTTACATAGAGTTATAAGCGATTTATAAAAAAACTCGCAAAAGATTTTAACAATACGATTGAATTCATTGTTAAATCGCGTATCATGTTAAAATATTTATGGCACTGAGATGTGTTATCGGGTGTACATAGAGTCACGTCAAATCAATGACACTAAAATACACTTTATGTACGGTATAATAGATTAATTCAAGTCTGATGAGTGGAAACAACCTTGAGCGCGGAAACAAACTTTGAAGGCATAAAAGTTGTAGTCATTGACGATAGCAAAACCATCCGTCGGACTGCGGAAACCTTGCTAAAAAAAGCAGGCTGTGAGGTCATTACAGCAACAGATGGTTTTGAGTCACTGTCAAAAGTCATGGAGCACCAACCTAATATTATTTTTGTCGATATTATGATGCCCCGTTTAGACGGCTACCAGACTTGTGCTTTAATTAAAAATAATCAAGCATTTAAAAAAATTCCTGTAGTAATGTTGTCTAGTAAAGATGGCTTATTTGAACGTGCCCGTAGTCGCATTGTCGGTGCAGAGCACTATATGACAAAACCGTTTACTCGTGAAGAGTTGCTTAGCACGATTAAAGCTTATGTCGTAGACGTAAAATGATTCAACTGAAGAGATAAGGTATGGCCAACATATTGATTGTGGACGATTCACCAACAGATGCCTACCTAGTGAAAAGCATCTTAGAAAGCCAAGGTTATCAAACAACTGAGGCTTCTAGTGGTGAAGAAGGCATACAAAAAGCGAAAGAAATCAAACCAAATTTAATCATTATGGATGTCGTGATGCCGGGCGCAATCAATGGCTTTAAGGCGACCCGTGAAATTACGAAAAATGCAGAAACCAAAACCATTCCAGTCGTTATTGTGTCATCGAAAAGTATGGAAAGTGATATAGCTTGGGCAAAAATGCAGGGTGCAAAAGGCTTTTTAGTCAAACCCGTCAATCAAAGTGAATTACTTTCGGTGGTCAAAGAATTATTAGGTTAATTATGACTGAGGTCCGAGCATGGCAGAATCCCCTTTTCAATGTTTGATTGATATAGAGCGACGCGCTCACCAACGCGCTAAAGGATTGCCAAGAGAAGAACAAGTGCAACAAGTTTGGCGTGGTATTGCGTTCCGTGTTGGTGACAGTTTTCTAGTGAGCAGTATTACCCATGTTGACCGTATTATGAATTGTCCGAGCACACTCGCTAAAGTACCCGGTGCGAAAACGTGGGTTCGTGGCTTGGCTAACATCCGTGGGATATTGCTACCAGTGGTTGATTTACACGCATGTCTTGCTAATAAAATTACCAATATGGAAAGTCGCAGTCGCGTCTTGATTATCAACCAAAACGGTATCTATGCGGGCTTGCTGGTAGACGAAGTCATGGGTATTAAGTATTTTCCAGAAGAGTTACTAGATACAGAAACCCCTTGCCAAGAAGCCTGGGTCAGTCCGTTCAATAAAGGTCTGTTTTATTATGAACAGCAAACCTGGGTTATATTTGATATGCAAATATTGACTGAAAGTAACCAGTTTTTAAATGCAGCATTGTAGGCAAATCAAATGAATTATATTTTTTACACTGTTTCCTTAATTGGGCTTGTATGCCACTTTGCGGAGGATAATATTTAGCCATGAAATTTTCATTTAAAGCAATTGGTTCTACAAATACGTGGCTATATGCCCTGATTGGGCTATTGTTGGTATCATTTGCCCTATTGATTGCTACCTTCTGGTTCGTATCGATTAATAGCAAACACGATAAAGAATATTTAAGCCATGTTACCCAATTACGTTTAATGTCTCAGCAAATTACCCAGCAATCGACTTATGCTGCAAGAGGTAATGAAACAGCATTTAAATTTATTAGTAAGGCGCAGTTAGAGTATCGAAAAATATTAGAATTATTAAAAAAAGGCAATGAAGAAACCCGTATGCCTGCTACGCCCGAAGATGCTTTGCCTGCTTTAGTTGAATTGGGACGCACTTGGCAAGAGGCAGACTCAGGAATAGAACAGTTACTACAGACTGAAGAAGCTGTAGTGCGCCTATTTAAAGACTCCGCACAATTAACTCAAGTGACAGTAGATTTAGTTGCACAAACAGAGGCAACGATTCAATCTATGATTGTCGGTGGGGTTAATCAAATTCAAATGTATGTCATGACCCGTGAGCTAATGTTATTAGAACGAATTGGAAATAGTATCCGGGTCTCATTTAGAGGTGATTCTGAGGCGCTGAGTGCTGAGGCGCAACTAGACGACGACATCAGTGAATTTAGTGATACGCTAGCAATATTACTAGATGGTAATGATGATATTCCAATGGTAATTGACCCTGTTGCTAGACAATCTATTCAAGAACTCTCTCTGAGTTTTGAAGAAAAAATTGAGCAAATTGATTATTTCCTAGATAAAGCAGAACAATTATTCCAAGCTAAAGATGCGCTATTACTCATTACTGAATCTGTCCCATTAGTTTTAAACAATATTGAAAGCTTACAAGAAAGTTATCAACAAATCAGTACACAACGCTTCTTCTCGCCTGCGCTGGGTAATATGCTTGCGGCTGTGGTTTTAATCTTACTGGTCGCATTAACAGTTTTAGTTGCCAAATCTAACCAAAGTCGTGCAGAGGAAACTAAACAACGCCTAGATGAAAGTCAGAGAACAAATCAACGCAACCAAGAAGCGATTTTAAGATTGTTAAGTGAAATTGCTGACCTCGCAGACGGCGATTTAACCGTTAATGCTACCGTGACCGAAGACTTTACCGGCGCGATTGCGGATGCAATTAACTATTCAATCGAAGCACTACGCGATCTCGTTATCAGCATTAACGAAACAGCCATGCAAGTGACGGGTGCAGCACAAAGTACACGTAGCACTGCGGCACAACTAACCCAAGCCAGTGAACGCCAAGCACAACAAATTGCTAAAGCAGGTCAAGCCATTATTGGCATGGCAAATTCGGTGAAAAAAGTATCTGCTAATGCAGTTGAATCCGCAGAAGTTGCGAAAAAATCAGTTGAAATCGCCAGTAAAGGTGCGAAAGCAGTACAAGATACTATCACTGGTATGGATTCGATTCGGGAACAAATTCAAGAAACTTCAAAACGGATTAAACGTTTAGGCGAAAGCTCGCAAGAAATTGGCGAAATCGTCGGCTTAATCGATGATATTGCTGATCAAACAAATATTCTTGCCTTAAACGCAGCCATTCAAGCCGCAATGGCAGGTGAGTCAGGTCGCGGTTTCGCGGTAGTTGCAGACGAAGTACAACGTTTAGCAGAACGTTCTAGTAACGCGACTAAACAAATTGATGCTTTAGTGAAAACAATTCAAAGCGATACGAATGAAGCAGTAAGCTCAATGGAACAAAGTACCGCAGGGGTTGTTGCCGGTGCAAAAGTTGCGGAGCGTGCAGGTGAGGCTTTGACTGAAATTGAAAAAGTGTCCGTACAGTTGGCAGGACAAATTGAAAATATTTCACAAACATCGAGAACGCAAGCAGCAGTAGCTTCTAACATTTCTGGTACCATGACTATTATTCAAGAAATTACTACGCAAACTTCAAATGGTACGAATGAAACCGCTGCTGCGATTGAACGTCTAGCCAAATTAGCAGATGAATTGAAAAAATCAGTATCAGGTTTCAAACTCCCTGATGATGTACAACAATCCTTAGATCAAATGAGTGACTCATTCACCCATTCATAACGTACTTGGTAACTGAGACATGAAGTATTCTGCCCTGACTTGGGTGAAAGCAACTATTGATGAAAATCTGAAGCAAACACGCCAAGCTTTGGAGCAGTTTGTGGAAAACCAAGATGATACTGCACCATTGCAGCAATGCGTCACATGGTTGCATGAAATTCATGGCGCACTGGGTATGATAGAATTGCAAACCGCCGCGCTGTTAGTACAAAATGTTGAGGCAACTATTACTACCCTTTTAGCTGGTAAAATCAGTGACAAGGGTAAAGCCTATGATTTATTAATGAATAGCTTAATTCAGTTACCTAACTATTTGGATCATTTAGCGATTGTACAACATGACATCCCACAAGCGTTATTACCCCTAATTAACGGCTTACGTGCTATGCGTGCCCAAAAGCCATTACCCGCTAATCAATTATTTACACCCGATTTAGCGGTAACGCTGCCCGGACTAAAACCGGTGCAATTGCCCGACGCGAAACTTAAAGACTATGCGCAAAAAATGCGCGTGGCATATCACAAAGGCTTAGGCGTAATTGTCAAAAATCCCAAACAAGCTACCGAAGGTATTAAATACATCCACAATGTGATGCAGAAAATGCAGCAAGCAACGGGTACGCACGAAGTTACCAAAATATGGTGGGTTACAGAGGGATTGTTAGAAAGTTTATTACTCAAAGGCTCAGAACTAAATGCGAATATAATCAATGCGCTAAAACAAATAGATACAGTGATCAAACAAATTGCTGAACATGGCAACGCAGCATTAAGGCAACCTGTGCCCAAGTCTTTATTGACTAACTTGCTATATTTCGTTGCGCATTCCCACGCTACCAAATCAAAACAAGTACAAAGAGTAAAAATTGTCTTTAAATTACAAGATTATTTCCCTTCTGAAAACGCATTGCAAGCGGCAAGGCTGACGTTTAGCGGTCCAGACATCGAATTAATGAGAACTGTTGTCACTTTGCTTAAAGATGATTTCGCTCGTATTGAAGAAACCTTAGACATTTTCAATCGTGCCGATAATCCAACCGTCAGCGAATTAACGCCTTTGGTGAGTTTATTAACCGATATGGCGAATACACTAGGTTTATTAGGTTTACCCTCGCACCGTCATTCAATGTTGGTGCAGGCAAAGATGATCAAGGAAGTGATCGACGGTAAACGTTCTTCAGAGTTGAATTCTCTGCTTGAAATCGGTAACGCTTTACTAAAAATTGACGCGGCATTAGATATTTTAGGTGTGCAAGGTGTTCATGCACGGCAGCGTCTACAACAAAGTCCGGATACTGAATTTTTCGAGACCCCACAATTTGGTATTATTTTAAGTGTCGTAGTGAATGAAGCCAAAATTGAATTATCGCAGGTGATTCAGCCCCTAGTTTCCTTCATCAATGACCCGACACAATTAGATGAAACCTTACTAGAAGTACCCGGACGTTTAAGACAAGTAGAAGGATTTTTATCTATTTTGTCGCATGATCGCGCCTCATTACTACTACGCAAGTGTAATCACTACATTCAGAAAGTCTTTATTAAAGAAAAAACCGTACCCGAAGAAGTCAAATTAAAAGCCTTAGCTGATACGCTGATTAGTATCGAATTATATTTAGACACACTTGCAGGTAATCCAATGGATGCAGACGAGATTTTAAACACTACCCAAAAACGTTTGGCGTTATTGAGCAAGTAATCGGTAAACACTTATGAAGTTACTTGAGATTCCAGAACAATCTGCTACTGACGAATTGGATGAAGAAATTCTTGAAATTTTTGTTGAGGAAGTTCAAGAAGTACTCGAAGAAATCAGTAGCAATTTCGCTCATTGGAAAGCCAATCCAGACGGAATGGAAGCTTTACAGACTTTGCGGCGTGCGTTTCATACCCTGAAAGGTAGTGGACGCTTGGTTGGAGCTATCGTGATTGGGGAATTAGGTTGGCGATTTGAAAATATGCTCAATCGAATTCTCGACGGCTCGATGCAAGCTAATGACAAAGTGTTTAGTTTGGTCGCGCAAGTTGAAAAAGTTGTACCGGGCTTAATTGATGAGTTTCAACGTCAAACACCGACGACACCCAGAGTTTTATTACTGATTTCACAAGCTTATTATCTCACTGAAACCAGAGGCGAAAGTTTAGGCGAGTTTGAAGTCCCTGATGATTTGGATGCGCCAATTTCAGACGATAACGCAAAATCAGCCATTAAGTCACAAGAGCCAGTAAAAACGGAATCAAAATCAGTTGCTAAATTACAAAAATCCGCAAAAGTTGAACAAGAATTAAATCAAGCTGATGATATAGATAACGTAACTTTAGATGATGAATTCGCAGATTTTGATGATAATTTAAGCGAATTAGGCGACAGTGAATTAGAACTTGATGACGATTTAGGTGAATTAGAATTAGGTGACAATGATTTAGGCGAATTTGATGAATCCGAACTATTGGCTGATGAATTGTTACCGTTGGGCGATGAATTAATAGAAGAGGACGAATTAGCAGAAGAAGATGTGGTAGACCCCGCTTTATTGGAAATATTCACCGCCGAAGCGCAACAACATATTATCACTTTGCGCCGTTTGTTTGAAACTTATGAGCATAAAGATCAACCTCTTACCGACGATATTGTGCGTTGTTTTCATACGTTAAATGGTAGCTCACGTAGCGTTAATTTTGTCGAAGTATTCAGATTAGCCGGACCGACTGAAAATTATGTGCGCTCATTATCCGAGCGAAAAATTAATATAACTGAACAATCTTTAACGTTGCTTAAACAAGTTGTAGACGTAGTAGATCGATTATTACGTGGTGATGTCGTTGAAGAGGACTATCATGCCAGCTTGGTTAATCAAATTGCAATGGCTGAGGCTAGCATTCCAGCACCAAAATCTGAATCAAAGCCAGTATCTTCAAACAGCGAAACTTTTATTGCGCCTGATCCAACTGATGAGTTTATGGCTATCTTTTTAGAAGAAGCCGAAGAGATTTTAGAAAATACTCAATCATTATTAGAGCGTTGGCAAACTTCGCCGGATAATATGCAGTTAATGAAAGAGTTACAGCGCGAATTACATACCCTAAAAGGTGGCGCGCGAATGGTTGAAATCACGCCAATGGGTGATTTAAGCCATGAATTAGAATCAGTATTAACTAAAATTGTAGAAGGTTCTGGGCAATCATCACCAAAACTTCAAGAAGTTATTCAAACTTGTGTAGATGAATTAGTCGCCATGCTGGAAGCGGTACGTTCTAGCCTGCCTTTGAATATACCAGATGAATTAATTACTAAAATCAAGACATTCATTAGTGGCAAAACTCAATCAGAACAGGATGAATCGGAAACTGAAGCACCTGAATCTGAAAAATCAAGTTTAAAATCACAACTCACAGAGGCAACGGAACGAGATAAAGCTATAGAAAGAGAAAAAGAACCTGAAATGACGGAAAGCGGTGCTGAAGATAGGATTCGGGTTCGGGTGGCATTGATTGAAAAATTAACAGGTTTAGCAGGTGAATTGTCCATATCTCGTGCGCACATGGAGCAACAACAAGGCTCGTTTAAAACCAACTTGAATGAAATGGAACAAACCGTAGCCCGTTTACGTGATCAACTTCGTCGTTTAGAAATTGAAACGGAAGCACAGATTTTATCTAGTTTTAGAGAGACGATGATTGAAGAGGATGATGAAGAATTTGATCCTTTGGAAATGGATAGATTTTCTGTCATGCAGCAACTATCGCGTAGCTTGGCAGAAAGTGTCAATGACTTACTTAATATTCAAGATTATCTTAAAGTTTTAACCCGTCAAAGTGATACGTTACTGATACAGCAAACTCGCATTGGTACCGAATTACAAGATGTGATTATGCGTACCAGAATGATTCCATTTTCACGAATTTCTCCACGTTTACAACGTATTGCTCGTTTAACTTCACGCGAATTGCGCAAACAAGTTAATTTTGAAATTATTGGCGAGGCGATTGAATTTGAGCGTACAGTATTAAATCGCATCGTTGCGCCATTAGAGCACATGCTACGCAATGCAATCGGGCACGGCGTTGAAGATAGTGCGACCCGTCAACAAGCGGGTAAACCTGTAGCAGCTACAATAAAAGTTAAATTGTCCAAAGAAGGAACGGATTTGATTATTCGTCTTAGTGATGATGGAGCTGGATTAAATTTGCAAGCGATTCGTAGAAAAGCAGAAGAACGCGGCATGATCAAGCCCGGTACAGTAGTGAATGATAAAGATTTAATGCAGTTTATTTTAGAGCCATCATTTAGCACCGCACAGTCTGTCACCCAAATCTCTGGACGGGGTGTAGGTATGGACGTGGTAAATACGGAAATCAAACAACTTGGTGGCATGTTACAAATTTATTCTAAAACCGGACAAGGTACGACGTTTGAAATTCGTTTGCCACTATCTTTGACTATCAATCAAGCTTTATTAGTACACATCAACGAAGAAACGATGGCTGTACCATTAAATCACGTTGAAGCCGTATTGCGTGTGCCACGTCAACAGGTAGGCGTGGACGGCGCGACAAGTTATTATAAATATATGGAACACGATTACCGCATCTTCTATTTGGGTGATATTTTAGGTTTCGGTAAAACAGTGAATTTAGATACACCGTCGTTAATTCCAACTTTGTTAATTCGTTCTGGCGACCGTCGTGTTGCCTTGTTAGTTGACGGCATTGAAGGAAGCAAAGAAGTCGTTGTAAAACCAGTCGGACCGCAGATCGGTTCAATTAAATGGTTAGCTGGCGCGACAATTTTAGGTGACGGTCGGGTAGTGTTGATTTTAGATGTGCCGGTTCTAACCCGCATTGAGGAAGCACCACAATACGAAAATCTTGAGGAAGAAATTGAGGAAGAAATTCCTACTACAATTATGGTGGTGGACGATTCAATTACAGTGCGTAAAGTCACAGCGCGTTTGTTGAAACGTCAAGGTATGGAAGTATTAACTGCCAAAGACGGTGTAGACGCAGTGGCACAATTACAAGAGCATATTCCAGATTTAATGCTGCTTGACGTGGAAATGCCTCGTATGGATGGTTATGAATTAGCAACTCAAGTGCGTAATAACCCTGAACTAAAACATATCCCGATTATTATGATTACATCGCGTACTGGTGCTAAACATCGTGATCGTGCTGAGAAAATTGGCATTAACCGTTACTTGGGTAAACCGTTTAACGAAACGGAACTATTAGAAAATATTAATGCGTTATTAAATGAACGTCAAACAGAGGCGGCATAATGGCAGTTGAACAAGTAGCAAATATACGCAGTGTATTAATTCCTATTGGCAGTAAGCAACTGTTGTTACCTAGTGCTGTCATTGCAGAAATTGCCCCTTATTCAGAACCCGAATTATTTAACGAAGAAAGTAGTTTATTGGGTACGGTGCAGTGGCGACAACAAATTGTACCGGTATTATCTGTACAACAGCTTTTCCAATCGTCCGTTACACAAAAGGCATTACGTCAACGTTTAGTGATTTTATATGGTTTAGAAGCCGTTTCAATTTTGCCATTTTACGCTTTTATTGCATCAGGCATTCCGCGAACCATTAATTTAACAGAGCAAAATTTATCTAATCCTTCATCAATAAAAATAACAGGTTTGAGTTATAAATTAGATATAACAATTTCTGACAAGGAAAAGATAGCGGCATGGATACCCGATTTAACCTTTTTGGAAAATATGTTACGCAAATCTCCTCAGTTATTGGCTAAAATTGCGCAGTCTAGCTAAAATTGATGCTGAAAAGAAGCAACATATTTTGAAATGAGTTTGATTAAAAAATATTCATTAAACATCTCCCTATCTTTTCATCAATCTAAATTCTCCAAACGTGTCCATTGTCCTAACCGTTAGCTAGCGTTTCGTGGGGGCTTTCGCTGTATAAATCGAAAGTTGTAAACTGCCACCTTTTCTATAAAATATAGTGTCAATAATTCATAAGCTAAAGGTGTATGACGCTGCGCTTATACACCCTACGAAAATCAAATTTGCTTTGGCTATTAACTTCCAACGTATTTTGCTAGATTCCATTAACTAAAAAGGCAACAAAATCCTGTGAGTACCTACAAAGACACCCTAAACTTACCACAAACTAAATTCCCTATGCGCGGCAACCTGCCCCAACGCGAACCCGATATGCTTAAACGTTGGTATGAATTAAATATTTATGAAAAAATTCGACAACAAACCGCAGGACGTGATTTGTTCGTATTACACGACGGTCCGCCGTATGCCAATGGTGACATCCATATTGGTCATGCAGTGAACAAAATCTTAAAAGATATAATTATTAAGTCAAAAAATCTTGAAGGATTAGACGCGCCCTACATACCCGGCTGGGACTGTCATGGCTTGCCTATTGAGCTACAAGTAGAGAAAAAAATAGGCAAAGTCGGCAAAGTTGAACCAGCTAAATTCCGTGAAGCTTGTCGTGAATATGCAAAAAAACAAATTGAACGGCAAAAGACTAATTTTAAACGTCTAGGTGTATTAGGTGATTGGGAAAATCCTTATCTAACTATGAATTTTCGTACCGAAGCGGACATCATCCGTTCATTAGGTCGCATTGTTGACACAGGACATATTGAAAAAGGTTCAAAACCCGTTTACTGGTGTACGGATTGTGGGTCGGCACTGGCAGAAGCAGAAGTAGAATATGAAGAAAAAAATTCATTAGCAATTGATGTACGTTTCTCTGTAATCGATGAAGCTGATTTTTTACAACGTTGTCACCATGTACCAGATTACGAAGGACAAGGTACGATTTCGATCATCATCTGGACAACCACGCCCTGGACACTGCCCGCTAACCAAGCAGTAGCCGTTCATCCTAATTTAGAATATTCAGTTGTACAATTTGAAAATGAACAACGTGGTGTAGAACGTTTTGTTATCGCTGAGGCTTTATTAAAAGAAGTCATGGCACGTTATAACATCGAGGACTATCGTGTTGTAGCATACTGTCAAGGTAAAGATTTAGAGCATTTACAATTACAACATCCATTTCATAAGCGCGAAGTAGCGGTAATTTTAGGCGAACACGTCACCACCGAAGCTGGTACAGGTTGTGTGCATACCGCACCCGGTCATGGTCAGGAAGACTATATTGTAGGACAAAAATATAATTTAGCAGTCGTCAATCCAGTAGATGGTACGGGTAAATTTGTTACTGGTACAGAATTTTTTGAAGGTAAACATGTATTTAACGCAGACCGTGATGTGATTGATGTTTTGCGTGAACGTGGTAAGTTGGTGCATGAGCAACGCATTCGTCACAGTTATCCGCATTGCTGGCGACATAAAATTCCGGTGATTTTCCGTGCTACGCCACAATGGTTTATCAGTATGAAAAAAAATGATTTGCGTGAACATGCTTTAAAAGCAATTGAAACGGTAGATTGGACACCAGAATGGGGCGAACAACGTATTGCCAGCATGATGCAAAATCGTCCTGATTGGTGTATTTCACGTCAACGGTTGTGGGGGGTACCGATTGCTCTATTTGTGCATAAAGAAACCCAAGAATTACATCCCGATACCCATAATTTAATTGAAAAAGTTGCGCAACGGGTTGAAGAAAAAGGTATTGAAGCGTGGTTTGAATTGGATCCAGCCGAATTACTCGATGACGCGGAAGATTATGAAAAAGTTACCGACACCTTAGATGTTTGGTTTGATTCGGGCGTAACTCACATGAGTGTGTTAGAAAGCCATGAGCAACTAACCGTTCCAGCAGATTTGTATTTAGAAGGCTCGGATCAGCATCGTGGTTGGTTTCAGTCTTCACTGCTGACTTCGATTGCCATGCACCAAGACAAACCACCTTATCAAGCCGTATTAACTCATGGCTTTGTCGTGGACGCGCAAGGTCACAAAATGTCGAAATCATTAGGTAATGTCATTACACCACAAGATGTCATTAAAAAACTCGGTACAGACATTTTGCGCTTATGGGTTGCAGCGACTGATTATAGTGGTGAAATTAACGTATCAGACGAAATTTTGAAACGTATTTCTGATGCTTATCGTCGTTTGCGTAATACGGCGCGATTTTTATTAGCGAATTTGCACGATTTTGAACCAGAAAAACACCTAATTGCGCAACAGGATATGCTGGCATTAGATCGTTGGGCAGTAGATAAAGCATTTCATGTACAACACGACATCATTAAGGCGTATGAATCGTACAATTTTCATTTGATTTATCAAAAAATTCACCATTTTTGTGCTGAGGACATGGGACGGATTTACTTAGATATTATCAAAGATCGTCAATATACTTGCAAAACGGATAGTATTGCACGTCGCTCTGCACAAACTGCGTTGTATCATATTATTGAGGCTTTGAGTCGTTGGATGAGTCCGATTTTAAGTTTTACGGCGGATGAAATTTGGCAATATATTCCGGGTAAACGCAGTGAATCAGTATTATTAGAAACTTGGTATACAGGTTTATTTGCTTTGGACGATGATGCTTTAGTGTCTACTGAGACATGGCAACGTGCATTCCAAATCCGTGAAGCGGTGGCAAAAGAAATTGAGAAATTACGCCAAGCGGATAAAATTGGTGCATCGTTAGAGGCAGAGGTAGATATTTATTGCGACGAAAAATCCTATAATTTATTAACAGTACTGGGCGATGAATTGCGATTTGTTTTGATCACCTCATACGCGCAGATTCACCACGCAATAGCGCGTCCAGAAGATGCTATAAATTATGATGGTTTCTGGCTTAAAGTATCTACAACGAAACGTCAAAAATGTGAGCGTTGTTGGCATTATCGGGAAGATGTTGGTACAAATGAGGAACATCCAACGTTATGTGGACGTTGTGTTGAAAATGTTGTAGGTCAAGGTGAATCTCGACAATTTGCCTAGAATTTTAGTGTAAACCCACATTCAATACCCTCGCCACCAAACTTGCATAACGGGGCTGTGAATTCTACCTAACTGCGCACATTGGTTAGTGATTTGAGATATAAAATTATCATCAGCGAAATCAGGAAGAGATTTTAAAGTATGGCGAACAT
>CAYMCP010000045.1:0-29932 GCA_964388965.1 uncultured Thiotrichaceae bacterium
TTCCCCCTTGAAAATACCCATACCTTTTAGTTTAGTCTAAAATGAGAATTGCTGCATCTATTCCCCACGGCGGGACTTGTTGAGACGAAGAAAATTCTTTTTGCATGATACTGGTGCGTCAGTGATTTATTCTACAACGAGATTTTTCCTTGTGACAGTGCACCGCGTCGTCACCCATTAAAATTAGCGTAACAATATAATACTTTGAATTGAGTAAAATTTTTAAAAATAAATGATTTTTGGTGGTTTGTCCCATGCCTATAAGAGGTTTGTCTGTTGCAAGAGTACAGCATTTTTTCGATACTCCTCCCTGCCAAACGGCATTTTTAATCAAACAGTTAGGAGTTCTCTTATGTTGAAATTTACTACTAGTTTAATAGGCTTGCTCATGTTGAGTATGGCTCCTATGGTTTTTGCAGGTGCAGATTGTCCAAATGTTCCTAAAGAACAATGGTTGTCTGAACTGGACATGCAAAAGAAAATTGTTAATGAGTATGGTTTTGTGATTTATAAATTCAAAATTGACGACAATTGCTACGAAATTTACGGTTCTGCGCCAAAACCTGACGATGATAGTCAATGGGCGAGAATAGAAGTTTATTTTGATCCCAGTAATGGTGAAATCGTCAAGCAGAAAATGAAGGATTAAGTGTGATATCGTCCACTTCTCATGAAATCCATATTTGGGACATCGTAGTAAGACTATTTCACTGGTCGGTTGTCATGCTGTTTTTCCTAAATTTTTTTATTTTGGAAGATGGTGGACGCTTACATGAATGGGCTGGATATTGGATGGGAGGATTATTATTATTGCGCTTAATTTGGGGATTTGTTGGGTCTAAAAATGCGCGCTTTCACCATTTTTTCCCAACACCTCAACGCATTCGCCATCATTTGCAAGCAATGCGTAGTCGCAACTCCGATCCTACAGAAGGGCATAATCCTATCGGGGCGTTGATGATTTTTTTGCTGCTGTTCCTACTTAGTCTGACAGTCGTAAGTGGCTGGATGCTGACTTTGGATAAATTTTGGGGAGTGGAATGGGTCGAGGAGCTGCACGAAATTGCCGCAAATGTGACCCTGTTCGCAGTAATTATCCATGTTAGTGCAGTGATTATCATGGAAAAAGTGCTAGGTATCGCACTAATTCGTCCCATGATTACCGGTAAACGACGAGTTTAGCTAAATATGAGAGTTACACAATTGAAGTGTTAATCAATTGATTTTGTCAAACTATTCAAAATCAGCGTAACAATATAACGCTTTGGATAGAGTAAAATTTTTAAAAGAGACCATGTTTTGTAGAGACATGGCGTACCTTGTCTCTACGATTTTAAAAAACTAATCTAATAAATCAGCAATTGCATCCCGTTCCTGCTCTAATTCTTTTTGTGTCGCACTCATGCGCGCTTGACTGAATGCGTCAACTTCTAAACCTTGCACGATGCTATATCGACCATTTTCCGTTATCACCGGGAAAGAGTACATTAAATCTTCTGGAATGCCATAACTGCCATCACTAGGTACAACCATGCTCACCCATTTACCGTTAGAACCCGACACCCAATCACGCATGTGCTCTAATGCGGCATAACCTGCTGAAGCGGCTGATGATTTACCACGTGCTTTAATAATTGCTGCACCACGTTGTTGTACAATCGGAATAAATTCATCCGTGATCCATGCAGAATCAACTAAATCTTTCGCAGCTTTATTACCGACCGTTGCATAACTAATATCGGGATATTGCGTTGCAGAATGATTACCCCACACGACCATATTTTTAATATCAGTCACATGAGAACCCGTTTTTTCTGCTAATTGACTTAGTGCACGATTATGATCAAGGCGAGTCATCGCGGTAAAATTTTTACTAGACAAATCAGGTGCGGAACGCATCGCAATATAAGCATTTGTATTTGCAGGATTACCCACAACTAATACTTTTACATCACGACTTGCTTTGTCATTTAAAGCTTTACCTTGTGCGATGAAAATTTCAGCATTAATTTTTAATAAATCGGCGCGTTCCATACCCGGTCCACGCGGTGTTGCACCAACCAATAACGCATAATCTACATCCGTGAAACCAACGTTTGTATCATCAGTAATAACAATATCTTGCAACAATGGATATGCACAATCTTCAATTTCCATTGCAACCCCTTTTAACGCTTCTAAGGCTTGTGGGATTTCTAGTAAATGCAAAATTACTGGCTGGTCTGCGCCGAGCATTTCACCGGACGCAATGCGAAAAATTAGGGAATACGCGATTTGTCCTGCCCCACCAGTAATTGCAACACGCACAGCCTTTTTCATTGTAATGCCTTCCTTTTTTTAATTGTGAATTATCAATTAACAGCTAGTAAAGTAATACGTTACATTAAAATAATAACCCATTATTAGGCGTAGCTGTTGGTTGTGAATCTTGAAAAATTGAGTTAGTTTTAGCGATAAATTCAGTTTATATATCTTTGAGTAGTATATAAATTACTAATTATTAATATATTTAATTGATGACAGTGAATTACGATATTGCATCACAAAAATACCCGTATGTTATCGCCAACTCACTCCTAGCACCTTATAATAACCAGAGTTTACAGAATATGCTAGTTAAATATAAATAATATCTTTTCATTATCATAATTTTGATTTATAGTAACACATAAAATATTGTTATGGTTATATGCAATAGGATTGTGGACAAAAAAATGAAAACTGCGACTTACCTTTATAATTCATCATTTATTGATGACCTCTATGAAACCTATCTTGTAGACCCACAAGCGGTTGATGAAAAATGGTGCGCCTATTTTGCTGAATTACAACGCCAAGAACATACCTTATCGCAACCTGAAGTCCCTCATGCACCGATTCAAGCCCGATTTTTAAACTATAAACCATTGCGCACTGCACAACCTGCGAACGATACCAATCTTGGTGTGGTGGGTAATCCCGCGTTTGCTAAAAAAGAATCAGCCGCATTACGTTTAATTAATGCTTATCGTTTTCGTGGACACCAAAATGCGAATCTTGATCCACTCAATTTGATTGAGCGACCTTATGTTGAGGATTTAGACCCTGAATTTCATGGTTTTACGCCAGCCGATATGAATCAAGAATTTGATACGGGTTCGCTATACGGTGTGGATACAATGAAATTACGTGACATCATCGCGTTACTAAAAAAAGTATATACCGGCAATATCGGCTGGGAATATATGCACATTACCGAAACCCGTGAAAAACGTTGGATTCAGCAACGGGTTGAAGGCTCTGAAGGTCGTCCTAAATTTGATTTTGAATTCAAACGCCAAATTTTACGCCGCTTGACTGCTGCACAAGGTTTAGAAGATTACTTACACACTAAATATGTCGGACAAAAACGTTTTTCATTAGAAGGTGGTGAAAGTTTAATTCCACTATTAGATGAATTAATCCAAGATGCAGGTGCAGCAGGTATCGAACAAGCGGTATTAGGTATTGCACATCGTGGGCGTTTAAATGTATTAGTTAATATTTTAGGTAAGCGTCCTAAAGAGTTATTTTCTGAATTTGAAGGCAAAATTTCTGTTGAAAAAGGTTCGGGAGATGTAAAATATCATCAAGGTTATTCCTCAGATGTAGAAACACCGGGCGGCAAAGTACATCTAGCATTAGCGTTTAATCCATCACATTTGGAGATCATTAATCCCGTAGTTGAAGGCTCAGTGCGTGCGCGTCAGGAGCACTTGGGCGATAAAAAACGCAATAAAGTATTACCGATTTTAATTCATGGTGATGCAGCCTTTGCGGGACAAGGTGTTATTATGGAAACCTTGAATTTATCAGCAACACGCGGTTATAGCACAGGCGGTACGGTTCATATTGTGATCAATAACCAAATTGGTTTTACGACGAGTGATCCATTAGATTCACGCTCTACACTGTACTGCACCGATGTCGGAAAAATGGTGCAAGCTCCTATTTTTCATGTCAACGGAGATGATCCAGAAGCGGTTGTTTTTGTAACCAAATTAGCTCTTGAATATCGTATGGCGTTTAATAAAGATGTAGTAATTGATATGGTTTGCTATCGTCGGCATGGGCATAACGAAGCGGACGAGCCTGCTGCAACACAACCTGTTATGTATCAAAAAATTAAACAACAGATTAAAACCCAAGCTTTGTATGCAGCGCAATTAGCTAAAGAAGGCGCGATTGGTGAAAAAGATGGTGATGAATATTTAAGACAATATCGTGATGACTTGAGCACTAAAGATATTGTATCTCGCCCAGTCACAACAACTGAATTTAAAACCGGCGTGAGTTGGAAAGCATTTGTTAATAACACTTGGCGAACCCCTGCTAATACGCATATCAACATCGAGCGTTTACAAAAGTTAATAGCAAAATTTACTACGATTCCAGACGGTTTTAAATTAAATCGCAGTGTAAAAAAATTAATTGAATCTTGGCAACGCATGGGTAAAGGTGAATTACCATTAGATTGGGGATGTGCGGAAACTTTGGCATACGCAACACTACTTGAAGAAGGTTATCCAGTACGTTTGTCGGGTCAAGATTCAGGTCGTGGTACATTCGCGCACCGCCACGCAGTTTGGCATGAGAGTGAAACCGGTGAGACTTACTTGCCATTGCGTAACTTAGCCGAAGATCAAGAGCATTTTTTAGTTATTAATTCGTTGCTATCCGAAGAGGCAGTCTTAGCTTTTGAGTTTGGTTACGCCTCGTCTTCACCCGAAACTTTAGTAATTTGGGAAGCGCAATTTGGTGATTTTGCTAATGGTGCTCAAGTCGTAATTGACCAATTCATCAGCTCATCAGAGGCAAAATGGCAACGTTACTGTGGTCTAGTGATGCTACTGCCACACGGTTATGACGGTCAGGGACCAGAACATTCTTCAGCGCGTTTAGAACGTTATTTACAATTATGCGCAGAAGAAAACATGCAAGTATGCGTACCGAGTACACCGGCACAAATTTTCCACTTACTGCGCCGTCAAATGGTGCGTGAATATCGCAAACCATTAATTGTCATGTCACCAAAAAGCTTATTGCGTCACAAACGTTGTGTATCTGAATTTAGCGCGTTCACTGATGCACCATTTCAAGCCGTGATTGATGAGACTGACCCAAATATTACACCTAATAAAGTAGAACGTATTTTATTTTGTTCGGGCAAAGTCTATTACGACCTAGTTGAGGCACGTGAACAACACAACATTGAAAACATTGCCATTATTCGTTTAGAACAGCTATATCCTTATCCGCGTGAAGAAATTGAAGAAGTATTAGAACGTTATCCCGATGTTAAACAACGGGTTTGGGTACAAGAAGAGCCACGTAATCAAGGTGCTTGGTGGTATATGCGTGCGCACATGGATGTAAATTTAAGCCATAAAGATAAGCGGATTGAATATGCAGGTCGTCCAGCGTCGGCATCGCCTGCGGTTGGTTACTTGCAGGTTCACCGTCAGCAGTTGCAAGCGTTTTTGGCAGATGCTTTACAATTACCAACTAACAATTAATAATATTTGAGGAAATTGTCGTGTCCATAGAAGAAGTTAAAGTTCCCGTTTTAGCTGAGTCTGTCGCTGATGCTACCCTATTAGAATGGCATAAAAAAGTAGGTGAAGCGGTAGCAGAAGGCGAGCGACTCGTTGATATTGAAACTGATAAAGTCGTTTTAGAAGTCGTTGCACCCAAAGCGGGTGTATTAACTGAAATTATAAAGCAAGATGGTTCAAGCGTATTAAGTGAAGAATTATTAGCTCGTATCAACACCGCAGCAACCGCCACCGCAGAATCTGCACCAGCGAAAAAAGTAGAGGTCGCTCCCGTCGCTGCAACAGCAAATCATCCACCAAAAACCAGTCCAGCAGTACGCAAAATTGCAAATGAACAAGGTATTAATCCGGCTGAGGTAGCGCATAGCGGCAATCGTGTCACCAAAAGCGACATATTAAAAGCCGTTCCAACTAATAACGTTCCAATGTCAGGTCGCACTGAAGAACGTGTACCTATGACTCGTCTACGCAAACGCGCCGCAGAACGCTTGCTAACTGCACAACAACAACATGCAATTCTAACGACATTTAATGAAATAAATATGAAGCCTATGATGGATTTGCGGGCGCAACATAAAGACGAATTCCAGAAAAAATATGATGTTAAACTAGGTTTTATGTCTTTTTTCACTAAAGCAGCCGTCGCCGCATTACAACAATTTCCCGTTATTAATGCCTCTACAGAAGGTGAAGAAATTATCTATCACGGCTATTATGACATTGGGATTGCAGTTAGCTCACCGCGTGGTTTGGTTGTACCCATTTTGCGCGATGTGGACGCGATGTCTTTTGCTGAAGTGGAAAAAAATATTGCTGATTTTGGCAAACGGGCGCGTGATGCTAAACTGAGTATCGATGATTTAACGGGTGGTACATTTACTATTACTAATGGTGGTATTTTTGGCTCGATGATGTCTACACCCATTTTAAATCCACCACAAAGTGCGATTCTGGGAATGCACAACATTGTTGAACGCCCCGTTGTGGAGAATGGTGAAATTGTAATTCGTCCTATGATGTATGTTGCATTGTCTTACGATCATCGTATCATTGACGGACGTGACGCGGTACAGTTCTTAGTTTCGATTAAGAAATCAATTGAAGACCCTGCACGTTTATTATTAGAATTATGAAAAATCAACAATTAACAACATATTGATAATTGTACCAACAGGAGAATATTGTGGCAGATTATAACGTTATCGTTATTGGCGCAGGTCCCGCGGGTTATGTTGCGGCGATTCGTTGTGCGCAACTCGGTATGAAAACCGCCTGTGTCGAAAAATGGAAAAATCCACAGGGCAAAAATGTTTTAGGTGGTACTTGTTTAAACGTTGGATGTATTCCTTCTAAAGCGTTATTGACTTCATCGCATCATTTTTACGATATGCAACACCACTATGCTCAACATGGTATTAGCTGTGATAATCCACGCATGGATGTCGCTAAAATGATGGCGCGTAAAAATGAAATCGTGGATACATTGACTCAAGGGATTGTCGGTTTATTCAAAAAAAATAAAGTGACTCGCATCGAAGGGTCTGCAAAATTAATCGGAGATAAAAATATTGAAATTATTGCTGAAGATGGCATTAATAAAAAATTAAGTGCAGATAACATCATCATTGCGACTGGTTCCGTGCCCGTAGATATTCCCGTTGCACCGGCAGATGATGATTTGATTGTCAATTCTACTGGTGCATTAGCATTTGACGCAGTACCAAAGCGATTAGGCGTAATTGGCGCGGGAGCGATTGGTTTAGAACTCGGTAGCGTATGGGGACGTTTGGGCGCTAAGGTGACTATCTTAGAAGCGATGCCAAACTTTTTAGCTGCCGCTGACCGTAAAATTGCCGCTGCCGCACAAAAATCATTAAAAGAACAAGGTTTAGATATTCAATTAGGTGCGAAAGTGACAGGTACTTTAATTCATAATAATGAAGTAACTGTGAATTATCAGAATAAAAAAGGCGAAGATCAAACGATTATTGTAGATAAATTAGTTGTTGCTGTCGGTCGCAAACCCTATTCTGATGGCTTAGGTTTGGAAAATGTTGGCGTTCAAACTGATGACAGGGGTTTTATTTTAGTAGATCAGAATCGCAAAACAACCGCAGAGGGTATTTATGCAATTGGTGATGTGATCGGTGGTCCGATGTTGGCGCATAAAGGCTCGGAAGAAGGGATAATGATCGCCGAACGTTTAGCAGGGCAAAAATCAGAAATGCACTATGACATCATGCCTTGGGTAATTTATACTCATCCTGAAATTGCATGGGTTGGTATGACTGAAGAGCAGGCTAAAGCCAAAGGACATGATTGCAAAGTTGGTCAATTTCCATTTGCAGCCAGTGGTCGCGCCAGAGCACATGGCGATACGACGGGTATGATTCGCATGGTTGCAGACGCAGAAACTGACGCAGTATTAGGTGTACATATTTTTGGTATTTCAGCGTCGGAATTGTTGGCAGAGGCGGTATTAGCAATGGAATTTGAAGCCAGTAGCGAAGATTTTGCCCGTACCATTCATGCGCATCCCACTTTATCCGAAGCGATGCACGAAGCCGCTTTAGGTGTTGATAATCGTACCATTCACGCCTGATTTTTTCATTGTGACGACGCACCGCGTCGTCATGTCACAGGATGCACCAGCGTCCACCATAGCCTGACTCAGTGCGTAGAACGACAATTTGTCCCACCAATGTCACCCTCTAAAATCATAACAAACATCTCATTAAAATGGTTAAAATAAAATATTACAATTATATATTCATGCTAAATAGTATTTAAATTACTACAACATCGCAAAATAGCTGTTATATGTATTTTCAAGTATACTTTCCACCTACTACCATAACCCAAATACCAATTTATGCACTTTTCTACGATTCAAAAAATATTAGGATTGCTACTGATTGCATTTAGTTTAACCCTCTTTCCCCCAATGTTAGTTTCCTTAATTTATCAAGATACTGGTATGGGGGCGTTACTAGTCGCTTTTGCCGTCATGTTTGGTCTAGGTATGCTATTTTGGTTTCCGGCGCGCCACGCAAAACAAGAACTTTACTTACGTGATGGTTTTATTATTACAGCCGCATTCTGGACGGTATTAGGTGTGATTGGTGCGTTGCCGTTTCTGTTTTTAGAAAATATTACAATTGCCAAAGCCGTATTTGAATCTGTTTCTGGATTTACTACAACAGGCGCAACAGTATTATCTGGTTTAGATCAAATGCCAAAATCGCTTTTATACTATCGGCAACAATTACAATGGTTAGGTGGCTTGGGTATTATTGTTTTAGCGGTCGCTATTTTACCCATGTTAGGTATCGGTGGAATGCAATTATATCGTGCAGAGGCACCAGGTCCTATGCGTAATGAAAAAGTCACACCACGACTTGCTCATACCGCAAAAGCATTATTATTTATTTACAGTAGCTTAACCATTGCATGTACTTTGGCATACTGGGCTGCAGGTATGAGCTTTTTTGACGCACTTTGTCATAGCTATACCACTGTTGCTACAGGTGGATTTTCTACGCATGATGCCAGTTTAGGATATTACAATAACCTCTGGATTGAAATAATTGCAATTTTTTTCATGATGATGGGAAGTATCAGTTTTTCAATTCATTTTATTGCGTGGCGCAAACTTGATTTAATGACTTATTGGCATGATTTTCAAGGAATGACTTTTATTGCCATTGTCACAGCTCTCATTGCTATTTCAGTTATCGTATTAATGTTGACCGATGAGTACGATAACTCTTTTACCGCGTTACGTTACGCCAGCTTTCAAGTTGTTTCGATTATTAGTAGCACGGGCTATCTAACCACTGAATTTCACGAATGGCCTTTATTTTTACCTGTATTAATTCTAGGCAGTGGTTTTATTGGGGGGTGTGTCGGCTCAACAACGGGTGGGATTCGTGTTGTGCGCGTGATTTTACTATATAAACAAGCAGCGCGTGAGATTACTCGCCTTATCCATCCCAATGCCATTGTGACGGTGAAAATTGGTCAACGTAAAGTATCAGATTCAGTTGCACAAGCCGTTTGGGGATTTAGTTTTTTATACATGGCAAGTTTTGTTTTATTATCCCTAATGTTTATGGCAACTGGAGTGGATATGATAACTGCCTTTGCCGGTGTCTCTTCTACTTTGAATATGACAGGTGCGTCAATTGGTTCAGTCGCGTCAAGTTTTGGCGCAATCAGTGACGCGGGTTTATGGATACTCAGTTTTGCAATGCTATTAGGACGCTTAGAAGTATTTACCTTGCTTGTATTATTAACACCAGCCTTTTGGCGACATTAAATTTATTGTGCGTGGTCAATTCTTATAAATTTCTCTTGTGCGTTGTTTTAGCCAGCAGTTCACGTACATGTCGCAATAATTCATCTCGATGATACGCGCCTTTTTGAAATACCGTGTCTACTCGATTATTCAACCACACACGATCTTCAATCGTAATATCTTTAGCAGTCAAAACCACTACCGGAATGTGTTGCCACTGCTCATGCTTACGCAAATGCACAATAAACTCAAATCCATCCATCTCTGGCATCATTAAATCAAGTAAAATCAAATCGGGATGATATTTTTCTAAACAGCGTAATGCCATTTCACCATTATTAGCCTCTATGACTTGCCAACCTGCTTTATTTAGCATCCGGATCACCATCTCACGAGTACGCTCGTCGTCCTCTACAACCATAACTGTAAATGGTGGTCGTTCAGCACGATATTTGCGTAATACGGCAGTCAATTGATCACGACTAATTGGTTTAGTTAAATACTCAGCCGCACCCAATGAATACCCAATTTCTTTGTCCTCAACCAATGTCAACATAATTACCGGAATATGTGCTAAATCAGTATCTTGTTTTAATTGGGTTAAGACTTCCCAACCATCCATACCTGGCATCATCACATCTAAGGTAATCGCATTAGGACGCAGTTTGCGAGCTAATTTTAAACCTTCTTCTCCGTTAGATGCTACCGCGACCTGATAGCCAATTTTACTCAAATAAGTTTTTAATAAAGTACGTGCGGCTTTATCATCATCTACAACGAGTACTGTTCCCCCTTCTGCTGGCATAAACACCTCGCTCGATGTTGATAATCCTTCCTTCTCATCATTTACATGATCGCTTAATGCAATTTCAGCCGGTAAATGTACTGTAAGAGTGCTACCTTTACCAAATTCACTTTCTACGCTAATTGTACCGTGCATCATCTGGACAAAATGTTTAGTAATTGCCAGACCTAAACCTGTTCCACCATATTTGCGCGTTGTCGAAGCGTCGGCTTGTGTGAAACTCTGAAATAATTTTTCCTGTTGCTCGGCGGTCATACCAATACCGTCATCAGATACTTTAAACTGTATCCAACGATGTTTACCCCGTTCGACGCTTTGAACATCTAAAATGACATGACCCTGTTCAGTAAATTTCGACGCATTACTAAGTAGATTTAATAATATTTGGCGCGTTTTAGTCAAATCTGAGTACATATCCCCTAACGATTCGCTTAACGATTCGCCATAAGTTACACTTAACGTATTTGCTTTATTTTCAATTAACGGGTGAATAGTCGTAATAATATTGTCGATCATCGCATTTAGGCTAAAATTCTCCAGATATAAATCCATTTTGTCCGCTTCGATTTTGGATATATCTAAAATATCGTTGATTAAACCTAACAAATGTCTAGCGGCTGCATGAATATTTTTAACATCGGAGACGAGGTTTACCTCTGCGGTTATATCGCGCAATTCCTCTTCTAACATCTCGCTATAACCAATAATCGCATTCATAGGTGTACGCAATTCATGACTCATATTAGCTAAAAACTGACTTTTGGCTAAATTAGCTTCTTCAGCCTTATGTTTTGCAGCTTTTAATTCTTCTGCTACTCGTTTTTGTGCAGTAATATCTTCCACGTTTGACCATGCGTATAATTCATGTTCGCGGTCAATGATTAAAGCTGAAATCCGTACTGGTACGGTATAACCATCTTTATGCTGATAAATTTTTTCCACAGGTCCGTAATGTCCGCCTATTCCTAATTGTTTAAACTCTGCTTTAGCTATTTCAATATCGTTTTCAATCACGATCTCCCAATAATTTAACCGATACATTTCCGTGACTGGATAGCCAATGATTCGTGCGAATGCTGGATTGACTGTAACAAATTGTCCTGTATCTAATTTCCACAATGATAAGCCAACAAGTGTTGCTTTTAATAAATTACGATTATCTTGCTCACTGTCACACATACCCTTGTAAGAACGCTGTAAATTAATGCGCATCGTATTGATTGCAATAATGACGTGTTCCAGTTCATCGATAGATTCGCCAGATTGGGGTTTTCGATCTAGGGTGAGAATGTTATCAAGGGTATCTGGTTCAAGTTGCTCGGTATATTGAGCAATTTTGTTTAGATGCCGCGCCACCATTTTATGGAATCCCCACAAAATAAAGATTGCAACTAGAAAAATTGCAGCCGCATTGGCGATGAGCGATATGATTACACGCTTTACCAAGCGACCCGAAATATTTTCTGTGGTAGCAACAAGGTGTAATTTACCAAGAAAAGCGGTAAAATCTTTATTTTTGTGGAATAAATCAAATTTGTGTTGTAATAGCTGAAAATCTTGTTTTTCTGTGCCGTATTCTAAAATAATATCACCATTAATGTCTGTAATATAAATATGTTGCATACCAGAGAGCATTGCAATCTCGTGTAGAAGTATACTGATTTTGTCATTTTCTTTGCGCGACAAATGTTCACGAATCTTGTCTAAATAATTATCTTCGACATACTGAATCCAAGTTTTAAGATTATTAACATCGGTGCGGTATTCTATGCCAAGTTGAATGGATGTAATGAGTAATGTTATCAAGAAGCTGACAAGCATCACATAAAAAGTAAATTGGTAGGCGATTTTGCGTTTAAAGTTAAACAATTTCAAAATGTTTCTCACTTTGACGTGTTTCTAAAACAAGATTTTAACGCTTCATTGAGCATTTGCAATATTTAATACACAAAAAAATATTAATCAACTTGTTTCAAAAACGCCACACTAAATGGTGTAATAGTGGTTAGAAATGTCTGAGTAGACAAGATAGCACGAGATGTCTATGCTACAGTATTTCATCAATCTAACCTTCTGAATCTTATGAAACCAACACAAGTATTTGTTGTGCGTCACGGTGAAACCACCTGGAATAGGGAAGGACGTTTACAAGGACATTTGGATAGTCAACTGACAACCAAAGGTATTGCCCAAGCCAAAGCACTCGGTGAAAATTTAAAATATCATAATTTTAATGCAATTTATGCTAGCGATCTAACTCGTACACGCATCACAGCAGAAAATATTGCATCCGAAAAACCTTGCCCAATTATTTTAGTACCACAATTGCGCGAAAGAAATTTAGGTATTTTTCAAGGTCATACCCGTAAAGAATTATTGGATAGCTTTCCAAAACTCGCACCACCTTACTTGAATTATGAACCAGAATTTGTCATTCCGGAAGGTGAAAGTTTAATGCAATTTTGCCAGCGTTGCATGGATTGTTTTAATCATCTCGCCTCACAGCATGAAGGCGGTAAAATTTTAATTGTAACGCATGGTGGTGTATTAACTTGTTTATTTAAAATGGTTGTTGGCGTACCATTAAATACACCACGTAATTTTGTGTTATTAAATACCAGTCTTAATGTATTTTCTCATTATAAAGGACAGTGGATGTTAGAAAGTTGGGGAGATTTGAGCCATTTACAAAATATGCTTGCACTTGATGATACTTAGCAATTAGTTAAAAACGATTTCTCGGATTTTTAAGGTTTAGCAGTGTATCAAAGGACAGTCCCAATTTCCTAATAATTTCCTAAATATCCAAACCTACAATCATTGCTCGCTAAACAATATCTGTAAATTCCATTTTTGACAATATTTGCTCTTGCAGTGGTTGGGGTTTCCCAATCCAAAAACCTTGAACATAGTCTATTTTAAGCCCTTGCAATGTTTTAAAAATAGTCTCATTTTCCACAAATTCCGCAATAGTGGCAATATTCATCAACTGTGCAATATCATTAATCGACTCCGTCATTGCATGACTGATTTTATCTTCGTGAATATGACGAATTAAATTACCATCAATTTTTAGGAAATCAATCGGCAATTTTTTCAAAAAATTAAATCCAGAAATGCCAGAGCCAAAATCATCCATCGCAATATGACAGCCTAACTTCTTTATTTCCTGAATAAAAATCTGTGCACCCGTAAAATTACTAATTGCTGCTGTTTCTGTCACTTCAAAGCAAATTTTATGTAATGGTACGCAAGTTGCGCTCAAATGCTTTTTCACCTGCTCTAAAAAATTTTTATCTGCCAACGAGTAGGTGGAAATATTAATACTACACAAATTTAAACTTTGTAAACGGGTTGGATTATTTGATAACCAATTTAATGTTTGATCAATGACGTATAAATCTAATGTTGGCATTAAATTATAACGAGCGGCTGTGGATAAAAATGCACCGGGTGGAGCTAAGTGTCCTTGACGGTCGTCCATACGCAACAATATCTCATAAAACTTAGGGTAATCCGTTTCATGTAGCGAGATAATTGGTTGATAAAACAAGTGAAATCCGGTATTTGTTTCTAAATTATCATTAATCACTGACACCCATTCAATTTCTTCAGCCAAGTCAGTATCTTTATAGATGTGTACTTTATTACGCCCCGCATTTTTCGCTGCATAACACGCCGCGTCTGCCATCGCCAATACGCTTTTTTGGTTCGTCGTTTTATCTGACAAATGCTTAGTAATCGGCATTAAACCAATGCTAATACCAATTTTAAATATACGTTTATTAAGTTTATTTTTCTCATCTGTCCAAAAAAAACGTAAATTTTGAACATCATCACACAATTTATGTGCAATTAATAGCGCATCTTGCAATTTACAATGCTCTAACAATAAACTGAATTCATCACCTCCTAAACGGGCTAATGTTGCTCGTGAATAAGTATTAAATTCATTAATTGTTGTTTTTAATAATACTGCAACATCACGCAATAATTGATCGCCTGCATCATGACCACACGTATCATTAACGATTTTAAACTGATCTAAATCTAGGTATAACAGTGCGTGCTCGACACCTTGATGATTTGGCTGTTGTAATAAATCATGTAACCGGTTATTAAATTCATGTCGATTAAACAAGGTTGTAAGCGCGTCATGCTTGGCTTGATAAGATAATTTTTGCGTCATGCGCCGATTTTCAGTCACGTCGTGAAATACTAAAACCGCCCCAATCGTCTTGCCATGCCGATCTTGAATTGGCGCGGCAGAATCCTCAATAGCAAAATAACTCTGACTATTGCGATGCTGCAATACAATATCATTATTATTAGTAGTTAATTCAACAATTTGTTTATCTTTCAAACATTTTTCAATCGGAAAATATATTTTCTGTTTGCTCGCTTCAGTAACCAGTGAAAAAATCTCATTTAATGGTTTTCCACGCGCTTCTACATTAGACCAACCAGTTAATTTAGTTGCAATTGGATTAATATACTCAATTAAACCTTTGGCATCAGTCGTAATGACACCATCACCAATTGAGGCTAAAGTAATTTGTGCTTTTTCTTTTTCATCGAATAAAGCCTCTTCGGCGCGTTTTGCCTGTAAAATGTAATGAATTCGATTACGCAATACATCCCAATTTACCGGCTTGGTAACATAATCCGTCGCGCCCGCCGCGTAAGCTTTATCTACCCATTCTCGACCAACATAGGCGGTTACGATAATAACGGGTAAATATTTTGCGTCAGGTAAAGCTTTAATTTTTTGACAAGCAGTTAAACCATCTAAAGTAGGCATATCTGCGTCCATTAAAATTAAATCTGGATGATACTTAATGAAATAGTCAATTGCTTGTTGACCATCTTCTGCTGTTTTTACTCTGTAGCCAAACTTTTTTAATATTTCAGTTAGAACTCTACGCATTAATGGTGCGTCATCTACTACCAAAATATGTCCTTGATAATTTGTCATATTTAACGAGCCTGTTGTAATGCTGCAATGGCACGTTCAGTCTCGTAGTGTAATTTTTCCAAACAAGATGGAATATGCTGTGTTTGCATCGTTTCTGCTTTATCTTCTAATTCCTTGCAAATTTGTCCCACAACAACGAATCCCATTTGTAAACATTCACCTTTAAATTGATGTGATTTATGGCGTAAATATTCATAATCTTGTTGTTCAAAAGCTTGTATCAGTTGTTTGTACTGTTCTGGTGCATAATCAATAAAATGCTGTTGTAACATTAAACACATCTCACTACCCATAACCTCCTCCAAATGTTGTAGCATGGTAAAATCAATTGGGCTAGATTCTGGCGATGTACTCATTGTATTGCCCTCATTTTAATTTTTGGAGTGCAAAATTTTTTTTGCTAATCAGGCATGTAAAATGTATTTTACTGTGTTACTGCTAGCGTTTCACACTACCTATCCGAATTTTTAAATCACAAACTAATTAGCGCATACTGGGCAATTTGGATTTTTACGCAACTGCACTGCATACCATTCCATTTGCAATGCGTCAAAAAATAATAAATGTCCTTGTTTCCCTGTTTTTGTAATAATTTTAATAGCCTCTAAAGCTTGCATACTACCAATCACACCTACTAATGGCGCGAGCACACCGGTTTGAGTGCAAGTTTCCTGCAAATCCTGTTCAGTTTGGTACAAACAACGGTAACAAGGCGTTTGCTTAGTCTGATTTAAAAATACACCAATTTGTCCTTCCATCCTAATCGCAGCGGCTAATACCAATGGTGTTTGCGTTTGCACACAAGCCTGATTTATTTGTAAACGTGTTGCCAAATTATCTGTACAGTCTAGCACCACGTCTACCCCAGTAATCTGCTGATTTAACGTATTGGTATCAAATAATTGATAAAATGTTTCTATTTGACAATCTGGATTATTCGCTTGTAATTGTTGCTTTGCAGAATCTACTTTATATTGCCCAATATTGCTTGTATGGTGAACAATTTGGCGTTGTAAGTTAGACAGTTCAACCCGATCAAAATCACATAAAATTAATTTACCAACACCCGCCGCCGCTAAATATAAACTTGCAGGCGCACCCAAGCCACCTAAGCCAATAATCATTACTTTTGCATCTAACAAGCGTTGTTGCCCGATTATGTCTAATTCTGGCAAAAAAATATGCCGGCTATAACGTAATAGTTTATTATCATTCATATTTTATGACTTATCTGAATCTTCAAAATTAAATTCATCATCGCTATCATCTTCGATACTATTCAACAATAGACGAATAACAAGCAGAGAAACAGATAAGACTAAACTGGTTAATAAACAAATTAAGGTCGCCTCAAATAAACTAAAGTGATAAATTTGAGCCAATATAAAACCCAGCCCAACAAATAGGCTAGAAAGTAATAAAATTGCGATAGCAATCAGAATCACTGTAAAAGAATATATAAACATTTAGGTAAATCCACACCATTAGCATAATTTATTAGTAGATTATTTGGTATTTAACACCGTAAAAAAAATATTGTCAAACCAAGCTGCTTGTTTTCAGTACACTAAGGTTTTAGAATCTAAAAAAACTTTTCAAACGGATTTAAACCACTCATGCGCCCTGCTTCAAATCTATTCTATTTGTTATTTTTATGGTTAGTATTAGCTATAATTGTTACATTTTCACCCGTTTTTGCCCTAATTTGGAATCTAGCTGGCATTATTATACTTAGTTTAGCCTTATTAGATGGATGGAAGTTGTACATCATGCAATCACCGCTAATTGATAGAAAAGTAGCAAGTTCACTGGCATTAGGCGTGTGGTCAGAAGTCCGTTTACGAGTACATAATCCGCATTTGCAAACCCAAAAAATAGAAATATTTGATGATTATCCGCTATATAGCAAATTTGAAGCATTACCACAAACTTTAATAGCTAAACCGCAATATACTACAGAAATTCGTTATCGTATTTGCGCGGAAAAACGTGGCAATACACAATTTTCAGGCATCCATTTATTAATTTATTCGCCTTTGGGAATTTGGAAAAAATATCATTATATTAAACATGAATCTTTCATTAAAGTTTATCCAAATTTCGCAGCGATTAGCAAATATACCTTGTTAGCAATACAAGATCGTCTGGGTCAAATTGGTATTAAGCGGTTACAAAGACGAGGTGAAGGGTTAGAATTCCATCAGTTACGCGAATATCGGGCAGGTGATACATTACGCCAAGTTGATTGGAATGCTTCTGCGCGGATTAAAAAATTAATTTCTAAACAATATCAAGATGAACGTGATCAACAAATCGTTTTTTTGTTAGATTGCGGACGCAGAACGTTAACTCAAGACGGTATGCTTTCTCATTTTGATCATACTTTAAATGCAATTTTATTGCTAACTTATGTTGCTTTACGTCAAGGTGATGCACTAGGTTTAATGACATTTGGTAGTCATGAACAGCGTTGGCTTGCACCACGTAAAGGTATGAATTCAGTTAATGTAGTATTAAATACTGTGTATGATTTACAACCCAGTTTACACACCAGTGATTATTTAAGCACAGCCAAACAATTAATGACAAGATTAAATAAACGAGCTTTGATTATTTTGGTGTCTAATTTACGTGACGAAGATCATGAGGAGCTGATTCCAGCTATGAAGTTATTACAACGTCGGCATTTAGTATTGTTGGCAAGTTTGCAGGAATCTATATTAAACAAAGTATTAGATCAACCGGTTAATCATTTTAAAGAAGCTCTCCGTTATGCAGCGACGCATGAATATTTATATCGCCGTCGTCAAGCGCATGAGGTATTGCAGCGTCATGGTGTATTGTATTTGGATACTGAGCCTGATTATTTACCTATTTCTCTAGTAAATCGTTATTTAGAAATTAAAAGAATCGGTATTTTGTAATGTTATTCGGTATCTTTAGTATTATTTTAAATACAATTTTATTTTTTTCATTTCCTCATTTTACCGCGAATATGACTACTGACACGATAGGTCAACTACTCGCTTTAAATGTGTTATTAATTTTTATAATTAATGTTTTTTTCCTTTTTTTTGTATATTCCAATCCCATTTTTTTTAATTGTTATCAAGAAAAATTATTTAAACCGTACCACATAATTAACAAATTAATTCATTTAATCTATTCTGTTCTATTCACTTTTTCCTTAGCTGTTGTAATATACCACCCTTCACTTTTCAGTATTTTTGGATTATTCATCATCGTTTTTGTCGTACATTACTTTATCGTCATGTTAGTTATTTACACTTTTATATTTCTTTTAGTGGAAAGAGGATTTCGATACCATCTTCAAAATAATGATGTCGTTACCCAATTTCTGCAATATTTATCACCCATTACACACGTTAATTTTTCAAATAGTACGGAATCAGATGAAAAAAATAACTACGAAAATAATAATTTACCAGTAAAATTTGGATACAAAAACTATCACTTAGTTAATTTATATGAAAAAAATAGTTTAACTACTGGTAGTAATCGTTTAAGTATAGTTGAAATTTACGCTATTGATGAAATTTTTAAAAGAAAAATGCGTAAGGAGCTTAAAACTAATTTAAGAACTATTTTAACTATCACACTATCAGTATGGATTCGCTTAATCAGTAGTATCAATGCTGTTATTTTATCCTTACTCATATTTTTTATTATCAAACTTGTGTGAATTGAAAATAATAATTTTTTAAATGAGTTGTAAATTAAGTTTGACATTGAATATAATTCACAATTTGAATGAGTTACGAGAATAATGAAAATAGATTTAATCGTTTTCAAGTTAGACTTTCACATCGAAAATGTTGATTCTAGCAAGCAACTGATACCATTTTGTGTAATAATTTAAGCATTCAAGATTAATCATTGTTCTCATATTGAACATATCATCACTTTATAAATGAAAAGAAAGATGTAATTATGGCTCAAAACGTCCGTCGTCCAGTGACTGCAAATGAACCGTATGACCCAAAACAACGTGCGATTGGGGCGGTGGTACTCGCCTTGATTATGTTGTTAATTTATTCGTTTTTACAAGCACTTGTTACATTGACGATTCCTGATGATGTGGTGAAATCTTCTGCTGGCGAAGGTTATCGGTTAAGCGACATTAAACCTGATGAAGTGACTAAGGAAGTGCCTGAAGATGCTAATGGCGATGTTTATGTACCCAATTTGCCAAGTAATATGATGAAGTTTGTTTTTTTAGACATTGATGGTACACCGTTTGGCACCAATACCGGCACTCAGGAAGAAAACTCAACTCAGTCCACACCACTAATCGGTACGCATTGGATTGTGCAAGCGGCGAGTTTTAAAGAATATTCTCGTGCGGAAAAGCTAGTTGAAGAACTGAAATTAGAAGGAATTGATACCGAAATCAAAAAAATCGGAAGTTGGTATACAGTTAGAACATTTCCACAACGCACCGAAGCCGAAGCCAAACAAATGAAAGTGGAATTACGTCGGGTTGGCATCAAAAACGGTGGCTTACTGAAAAAGATTGAATAATGTTGCAACTTATTGTAATTGCTTTAGGTGGTGCATTCGGCGCGGTAATGCGTTTTTTAGTATCGACTGGTTTTTATCTGCTACTAGGTCGGGATTTTCCTTATGGTACGTTAGCCGTCAACTTGATAGGCTCGCTACTCATGGGGTTGTTTTCGGTCTGGATTATCAAAACCCCTGAATGGAAATTAGCAATTTTAGTTGGTTTTCTAGGCTCATTTACCACGTTTTCAACTTTCTCTTTAGATACCTTATATTTAATCGAATCCGAGGCTTATTTTAAAGCTCTACTCAATATTTTAAGTAACGTGATACTATGTATTTTCGCTGTTTGGCTCGGTATGGTGCTTGCGAAACAGCTATAAAAACAATTGCATCCTACACTTTTGGTTAAGAATTCAACTTCTCAGTTAAAATCATAAATTCCTGTTTCATTTGCAAATTCTCAAAAATCAACAAATCAGGTGTTTGCATACTTTGCAACAATTTAAATGCTTTCTGACTGGTACGCAATAAATTGACAAGTTCGCTACTCACAGTTACCGTTTCATAAGTATTTTCAGCGACTTCTAAATCTTCGCCTGTTCTATTTAAAGCAACTAACATTTTTTTACGTTGATTAGTCAAATGTTGTTTATACAAGTCAGCCGTTTTTAGCGTGAGATTTTGCGCCTCTAAATTCGCTAACAAATGTTCGCGGTGTTTAGCATTTTCTTTACGCAATAAATTTTGAGTCTTGATTTTAATGACTGTGACATTATTCACAATATCATTAATTTTAGGAAAATATTTATTATCAATATCTTTGATAAAGCCATCTTGCATGTGGAATAAAATTTTTAGTAGCACTACATACATACCATAATAGCGTTTACTGATAGCAAAATCTTCTTTGCTACTCAATGTTAATTTCATTAGTTGTTCATTAATCAACTTAACATTTTCATAAACTAAATTAGCTTGGATAATATCATCGCCCAAGACACTGGCGAATAATACATCTAATTGCTCATTATTTAGCTGAATACCAATTTTTTGTAAACTCTGACTAAATTCCGCTTTTAGTGCATCAATCTGTTGATATTTCTGTGTAATTTGATCTTGTAAATCAATTATTTTCTCGTCATATTGCGCAACAGTCGTTTTCCAAGTTGATTCAATCGGTGCACTTACCTGCGCTTGACGATAATCTGCGATAATATTTTTTAAATCAATGATTTCCTGTTCTAAACTACGAACTTGCTGGCGAATTTGATTGCTTTCCGACAATGATAAAATTTCAATTGCCTCATCCAACAATTGATTTAACTTCACTTCACTACTTTGTTTTGTTTCTGTAAACCAAGCTTTTTCTGGTAATGCTTCTTGTTTTTGCTGAATAGATAAAATTTGATTAATGCGCGGAGTCACTTCATTCCAAATTTTACCGAAATAGGGATTTTTTTCAGTTTGTTGTGTCGGTTCTGCGTCTGGTTGTTGCACTTCATGCTCTTCGATTTCTTCCGAATCTAAATATTTTCCAACAAATTCAGTAGTTTTGTTCCACACGCCAATCGTTATGTCTTTGGTTTTATCCCACCATGAATTTTCCTCAGAGGACTCGCTGACGAGTATGACGGCAGGTTTTACTTCGGAGCTGGTCTCGTTAGCTTGTTCTGATCGACAGGCTATAAGTAAAAAACTGGTGCAGAGTAAAATATACCATTTCATTACTGAGTTCCTTTGTCTGGCTTTACAGTAATAATAGCAGATTCATTTTGATTAACATCAATTGGTGTAATGTTTTGAATTTGCGCATCACATTGTTGTTGCAAAGTTTGGACAAAAGGGTCTTGTTGAATTTGAGACTCAGCATATTGCCGCTGCGTTTCTCTTATTTGTTTTTGTTCCTGAGCAGGCGTATAAATGTCATCATGTTCAATTTGAATATGTACTTTAAGTTGCTCTCCAGTGTAGCGTTGTAGTGCTGCTTCCATATCCGCTTTTCTTTTTTGTGTATTTAGTGTCTTGTGCGAGGATGAAAGCCTTAAAAACCAAATATTATTTTCTTTTCGATGTAAAGCGCAATTTCCCGCCAATTCCCTAATCCCACCAGATAATGCCATAACGAATTGCGCCCATTCATCATCGTTAGTTGATTGCGTCGCTTGTTGATAGTTCGGCGATTGAGTAGGTGTTATTTGCTGATTATTCGGCATTTGAGCCGGTGCAACGGGCTGATTATTTGGCATTTGAACCGGCGCGACGGGCTGATTATTCGGTATTTGAGCCGGTGCGACTGGCTGATTATTCGGTATTTGAACCGGTGTAACGGGCTGATTATTCGGCATTTGAGCCGGTGCGACGGGCTGATTATTCGGCATTTGAGCCGGTGCGACGGGCTGAGATTGGGTAACGGGTTTAATTTTTTGACCTGTTTTCAATGGTTTAAATGCTAACATACGCAATAAAATCATTTCAAAGCCACCGCGTGGTTCTGGTGACAACGCTAAATCTCGGCGACCCAGTAAAGCGATTTGATAAAATAATTGCACATCTTCTGGGCTGAATTGTCGCGCCAATCTTTGAATATCATCCGCATGATTTTGTTGTTTATCTAAACTTTCAGGTACGACTTGAATTAAGGCAATTTTTTGTAAAAACGATAACATATCTGCTAATGCAGTACTAAAGTCTGGATTTTGTTCTGCTAACTGCGCAACATGTTGTAATAATTCTGCTGCATTTTCTGCCGCTAATGCGTTTAATAAATTTAATACGACATTCTGATCTAACGCGCCTAACATCGTACTGACATCGACCAGAGATAAACGTCCACCACCATAAGCAATTGCTTGATCTAACAAACTCAACGCATCACGCAAACTACCATCAGCCGCTTGGGCGAGTAACTGTAACGCTGGTGGCTCAAATTCGATTTGCTCCTGTTGTAAAATGTAACTAAGATGCGAATCTATTTGCTCTAATGGAATGCGTTTTAAATTAAATTGCAAACAACGCGATAAAATTGTTGGCGGTAAATGTTGTGGATCAGTTGTCGCCAAGAGGAATTTTACATGCTCTGGCGGTTCTTCCAAAGTTTTTAATAGGGCATTAAAACTACTAGTAGACAACATGTGTACTTCGTCTATCAGATAGACTTTAAATCGTCCACGTGTTGGTGCATACTGCACGTTTTCTAAAATTTCGCGTGTATCTTCGACTTTGGTGCGTGATGCTGCGTCCACTTCAATCAAATCTACAAAACGACCACTATCAATTTCCCGACAAGCAGCACATTCACCGCATGGATAAGCACTGATTCCTTTTGTTTCGCAATTTAGAGATTTAGAAAAAATACGCGCAATAGTCGTTTTGCCCACGCCGCGCGTACCTGTAAACAGATAAGCATGATGTAAACGTTGATTTTCTAGTGCGTTAGTAAGGGCTTGGCGGACGTGCATTTGTCCAACCATTTCTGGGAAATTACGTGGTCGCCATTTTCGTGCTAGAACTTGATAAGACATAGCTTGATGACTTTGATGATGGGCGGCAGCCTACACTAGCCACACCTCGGCACTCGCATCTATCACTACTGCTGCTTCCTTCCGGACCTGACAGGATTTGCGATATAGCAATGCGGGGGGACCAGCACGGGCTACCATTGATTGGCGGAGAGAGAGGGATTCGAACCCTCGATACGGTTGACCGTATACACACTTTCCAGGCGTGCTCCTTCAACCACTCGGACACCTCTCCAACTGAATAAACCATTCATCTACATCCTTGTAAATGAACAGTTTAAGCGAGCAATTATAACAATAATAAAAAATAGTGTCCAGCGAAAATTTATAAAATCAGCAGTTTCCAATTTAAAAACTTAGCCAAAAACGAGGATTATATCTAGCAAGTTTTTTATTAACATACTAATTTTCAAGCATATTTTGAAGTTTTATCGCTTTTTTTAGTAATATCTACTGGCGCAATATCTTTGTGTGGTACAAAAATCCCAAAACCCATTGCTCTACCTGAACCTAAGCCATATTGCTGTACCGTAATGGCATCGGCGGGACTAATATCAGCAATCATTAAGCTACGTGTAAAAATTTGCGCATAAGGCGTTTTAAAATAGCGATTTTTACCACATAAAGCTTTGCGACATTCAACGCCCATTGTATTTAAATCATCAACACACTGGTTAATAAAGCTATTTTCATCTTGATCTTCGTCAGCTTCGATATAATGCGCTAATAATACAGGCATAACAGTTAATGCTTTCGCAGCGGCTTTTCCTAGTTTTAACTCATAGCCTGCAATGTCTAAACGTTGATCGACTAAGGCTTGCGCATCTACAACTCGCTGAGTTGGTAAACGCAAAGTTAATTTAGTACGCCGCGATAAATATAGCAATTCATCTTGTGCCTCTGGACGTTGCCAGCCATTACCGGAGGCTGCTCCATGAATTAAATGCAAACCTGCTAACGGCTCGTTCGCCAGCCAAGGTAAAATTTGAATAATTGCTTGAGATAGCGCGTAAGCATGATCAACAGGCAACATTTTACAAGTAATGTCAAACGCTAAATCAACCACTTCATTGGTGTCAGTTGATTGTACAGTCTCATCTTCTTGCCACAACATTAGTAAAACGCAGCCTCTAAACGATCTTCCCAATTTTCGGGTGTATCAAAAAATGAGGGTTTAACATCTATGCGAAAAAAACGCTCATTTGTTTCTTGTTTCGTTTTTTCTAGTAATACAATTAATTCATCAAAACTTTGTAGTTCATGATGCTGTATCAGCATCTCACTCAAACACAACATAAGCTATTCCTTAACTGTTTCTATCAAGTATTTCGTGATAGCGATCATCTAATTTTTGTATCAACTCATTGATTAATTTTAAATCTTGTTGTGATACGTCCACTAGCATAAATCCTGTGCTAATCAGAGGTGGATTGACTTTTTTGCTACACCAGCGACTCTGGGCATGAAATCGAATTCGTTTCTCTTCAAAAAAATTATAAAACATCGCAGCTTCAATATCGTTGAGACGAATTTCTAACACATAATTTTTATGCACAGCAATTGGAGCTTTGCTTAATATCATTACACCTGTAGGACTGATATTAGCGAGAAAACCGATAAGCTCATCATTTGCAGCATCAAATACTTGTAAATACATAGAAAGAAATCGGCGTTTAATTTTTCTACGCTCTTGCTCAGTTTCCATGATCATTCTCGCAGGCAACAGATTCAATCGCGTATTTTAGCATTGATTGCAATATTTTGGCTGTGATTAAAGTGGTGAATAGAATATTTAAGCAGCTAATTGGCGTAAATGCTTTGGTGTTAAATTCGTAAGGCGTAATCCTAACCCGGAATAATTTGAAATTATTATCATTTGCGTATTTTTCCCAATCACGAATCCGCTCAATTTGCTATCATACACCTCAATGTTAATTGATAACTGTTCATTGATAATTAAAAAATGAGGACGCGGAAACAATTATGAAATTCAGTGAAAATTGGCTTAGAGAATGGGTCAATCCTGCTATTGATACACAACAAATGGTAAAACAATTCACGATGGCAGGCTTAGAAGTCGATAGCTTTGAACCTGTAGCAGGTGAATTTAGTAATGTTGTCGTTGGTGAAATCCTATCCATACACCCACACCCTAATGCTGATAAATTGCGTGTATGTAAAGTCAATATTGGTGGAGATGAATTGTTGAGCATTGTCTGTGGCGCACCTAACGTTTGTGAAGGTATGAAAGCACCAACCGCAATGCTAGGTGGCAAAATCGGCGATATGAAAATTAAAAAATCCAAATTACGCGGCGAACCTTCTCACGGCATGTTATGTTCCGCCAAAGAATTAGGTCTAACGGAAAGTGCTGAAGGATTGATGTCATTAGCCAATGATGCGCCAGTTGGTCAAGACATCCGTGATTATTTAAATCTCAACGATACCAGTATTGACATCGATATTACCCCAAATCGCGGCGACTGTCTGAGTATCGCAGGTTTTGCTCGTGAATTGGGTTTATTAACCCGCCAAAATGTAACTTCCGTCAAAATCCCTAACATTCCCGCTACCATTAACGATACTTTCCCAGTGGTAATTATTAATCCAGAAGCCAATCCACGTTATGTCGGTCGAATAATTAAAAATCTTAATGTCAAAGCGAAAACACCATTATGGATGCAAGAAAAGTTACGCCGCAGTGGTATTCGCAGTATTAGCCCCGTAGTCGATATTACCAACTACGTGTTGTTAGAACTGGGTCAGCCGATGCACGCTTTTGATTTAAATAAATTATCTGCTGGAATTAGAGTGCGCATGGCACAAGCAGGAGAAAAATTAACTTTACTCGATGGGCAAAAAGTGGCATTAGATGAAAATACTTTAGTCATCGCTGACCACGAAAAAGCTCTAGCCATAGCAGGTGTGATGGGTGGTTTAGATTCTTCGGTGACAGGTGATACGGTAGATATTTTCTTAGAAAGTGCGTTTTTCACCCCAAAAAATTTAGCAGGCTGTGCGAGACGTTACGGTTTACATACTGATTCATCATTTCGTTTTGAGCGCGGTGTAGATTTCCAATTACAACGCAAAGCCATTGAACGTGCTACAGCTTTATTACTAGACATCACGGGTGGCGAAGTGGGTAATATTATTGAAATCGTTTCAGAGGGGGATTTACCACAAATTCCGAGCATCGAATTACGCGGCAGTCGAATTCAAAAAGTATTAGGCAAAGCATTTCCACGAGATGAAGTCGCAGACATTTTACAGCGTTTGGGTATGAACGTAACCCAAAATGGCGACAATTGGACAGTACAGCCGCCAAGTTTCCGTTTTGATATGGCAATAGAAATAGATTTAATTGAAGACATTGCGCGAATTCACGGTTATGATAATATCCCAAGTCGTCCACCACAAGCCAGTTTAAATTTAAGTAATCAACCTGAGTTAAGCATTCGCCAATTACAAATGGCACTGACTCAAAACGGTTATCAAGAGGCTATTACTTATAGTTTCGTTGATCCTGAATTGCAACAAAAAATCAACCCGGCAGCAGGCGCGATAGCCTTAACTAATCCGATTGCCAGCGATATGGCGGTGATGCGTACTAATTTGTGGACAGGTTTATTACAAGCTTTACAATACAATCAAAAACGCCAACAATCTCGTATTCGCCTATTTGAAACAGGCTTGCGCTTTGTCAAAACAGGTGATGAATTAATGCAACAATCGTGTATTTCTGGTGTAGCGTGTGGTTCGCGTTACCCAGAACAATGGGATATTAAACAACAAGATATTGATTTTTTTGATGTCAAAGCCGATATTGAAGCATTATTACAACTAGCAGGCAGACCATATCATTTCAAACCGATACAACATGATGCGCTACATCCCGGACAAATTGCCGCAATTTTTCAAAATGACAAGCAAATTGGTTTAATCGGCGCGTTGCATCCAAAATTGATTATAGAACTTGATTTAATTGCTCCTGTATTTTTATTTGAATTACAACTTGATGATTTACTTGCTAAACAAGAAACCAAATTTGTAGCGATTTCTAAATATCCTTCCATACGCCGTGATTTGGCTTTACTTATTTCTCAACAAGTTACGTGGCAAAATTTACTAGATTGTGTATGGGAAAATGCCCCCGATATTTTAATTGATGCACAGTTATTTGACGTTTATCAAGGTAAAGGTATAGAATCGGGTAAAAAAAGTTTAGCAATAGGCTTGATTTTTCAAGCATTTTCGCGCAATCTAACTGAGTCTGAAGTAGATGATGTGATTTCACAATTACTTACGACTTTTGAACGTCGATTGAATGCAGAACTAAGGAAGTAACGATGGCACTAACAAAAGCTGCAATGGCAGAGAAATTATTTGCAGAATTGGGCTTAAATAAGCGCGAAGCCAAAGAAATGGTGGATATGTTCTTTGAAGAAGTACGCTGTGCATTAGAAAAAGGTGAACAGGTGAAATTATCTGGTTTTGGTAATTTTGACTTGCGAATAAAAAATGAACGTCCGGGGCGTAATCCCAAGACGGGTGAAGAGATACCGATTAGTGCAAGACGTGTCGTCACCTTTAAACCCGGTCAAAAACTAAGAGCGCGAGTAGAAGGATATGCTGGATCCGTCGAGCAATAACGAGCTGCCTGCCATCCCCGCTAAACGTTATTTTACCATTGGGGAAGTCAGTGATTTGTGTGCGGTTAAACCTCATGTGTTACGTTATTGGGAACAGGAATTTAATCAACTTAAACCCATTAAACGCCGAGGTAATCGACGCTATTATCAGCGTGAGGATGTGGTTTTGATTCGTCAAATTCGCAGCCTTTTGTATGAGCATGGCTTTACCATTGGTGGTGCAAAACAACGTTTGGAAGAAGACGCGGCAGCGAGTATGCCAGACAATCAGCAGTTAATTCCGCAATTAGTTCGGGAATTAGAGGAAGTGCTGCGTATTTTGGAAAATGTGTGAAATTCGGTGTGATATTTTTTTAAATAATTATTTTTTAAAAAGACTCCATTGCAAAAAGTGGTGAGATTCAAATGAATTTTGCCATTTTTTTATTCAAACTAACATTTCAGAGCAGATATTGTTTTACGAATATTCATTTAGATCAGTAGAGTACGCTTTTCACAGCTTACAGGACGCAACGACTCTTTTACAGTCTCCGCTGTCTGGAAGTGGCATCCATCTAATAATACTGATTACTTTAAAAAAATAAATTTAGAATTATATTAAATAATTGATAGCAATAATAAAGAGTATTTCAATAAAATCTAACTTGGTGGAAATTTTGCTTAAAATCGGCTCGTACCAAATCTATCCACAGATTTTGGCAACTTGGTCGTTTAGATTAATTTTTCGCACTAACTTGGTAATAAATATGAAAAAATTAATTTTTGCTATTTACATTGTTTGCATTCACATTATTCTTTTTTCAATCCTAATTAAACCAGAACTAGTTGATAAAGCAACCTACAAATTAGGCATTTATCCTAAACCTTCACATTATGAAAGATTGTTTTCTCGTCATCTGCTAAAAAATGCACGGATTAAGGAGGGAGATATTGTGTTTTTGGGTGATAGCATTATAGAGAAAGCAGATGTAAAGCAAATTACTCCAAAAGGGCACAATTTGGGCATTAGCAAAGATTGGACGAATGGGTTAGCTAATCGGATTCCATTTTATCGCAATTTAGATAAAACCCGCCTGTTAGTAATCCACATTGGCGTAAATGATTTATCGTTACAAAAAGGTGAAGTCGCTACTAGTTTTTCGCGTTATCAGAAAATGTTGACCTTGTTGCCGTCAAATGTTCCTACTGTATTGAACAGTATCTTACCATTGGCTAAATCGAAAGAGAATGCGGATATTGACAACGCAAAAATCGAGCAGTTTAATCAGATGATCAAACAATACGCTAGTAAATATCCAAATTATTACTATCTCGACATTGCCAGTCAGATGAAAGATGCTGATGGTGGATTAAAACCAGCGTATCATGTTGGTGATTATACTCACTTAAATAAACAGGGTTATCAAGTATTTACTCAAGTGATACGTGGTTTTATTGAGCAGCATCAATTTTTATCTCCAAACAAATTGTTTAAACAAAATTGACAATGAAACTAAGAAATGTTATCTAATATAGCAAGGGTTAGATAGCAGCTTATGAATAAGTTATAAGCATTTCAGAAGCAGCTAAAATATTAGGTGTATCAGAA